>DATEMT010000245.1:0-9201 GCA_035275445.1 Methyloceanibacter sp.
CGCTTCGCAAGGCGTTATTGGGTCCGCGCCGGAGCCAAAGACGGCCGTCTAGGCAGGCTCCTCCGCTTCCTCCTCGCCCCCGTTCTCTTCCGAGATGTGCTCGACCGAGACCACGCGCTCGCCCTCGGCGGTCGAGAACACGATCACGCCTTGGGTCGAGCGCCCCATGATGCCGATATCCTGCACCGGAACGCGGATGAGCTGGCCGCCATCGGTGACGAGCATGATCTGGTCGGTTTCCTCGACGGGGAAGGACGCGATCAACTTGCCGTTCCGCTGGTTCGCGACCATGGCGATGATGCCTTTGCCGCCGCGGCCCGAGATGCGGTACTCGTAGGCCGAGGTGCGTTTGCCGAAGCCGTTCTCCGAAACCGTCAGCACGAATTGCTCGTGCGCGCTGAGCTCGGCGTAACGCTCCGGGCTCAGCACCACGGTCTCGTCGCCGTTACCCTCGGCCTCGACGTCCTCGATATCGGCGCCGCCGCGGCGGATGCTGTTGGCCTGGCGCACATAGGCGGTGCGCTCGGCCGGCGAGGCCTCGACATGGCCGAGGATCGCCATGGAGATGATCTGGTCGCTGCGCTCGAGCTTGATGCCGCGCACGCCGGCCGATTCGCGGCCTTTGAACACGCGCACATCGACGACGGGAAAGCGGATCGCCTGGCCTTCGGCCGATGTGAGCAGCACGTCGTCGTTCTCGCCGCACACATCGACCCCGACGATGCGGTCGCCGGCATCGAGCCGCATGGCAATCTTGCCGTTCTGGCGCACTTCGATGAAATCGGAGAGCTTGTTCCGTCGCACGCTGCCGTAGTTCGTGGCGAACATCACGTCGAGCTTCTCCCACGAGGCTTCGTCCTCGGGCAGCGGCAGGATGGTGGTGATGGTCTCGTCCTTGTCGAGCGGCAGGAGATTGACGAGCGCCTTGCCGCGGGCCTGGGGTGCTGCCACCGGCAGGCGCCACACCGTCATCTTGTAGGCCATGCCGCGCGAGGAAAAGAACAGCACCGGCGTATGGGTGTTGGCGATGAAGATGCGGGTGACGAAATCCTCCTCGCGCGTCGCCATGCCGGCGCGGCCTTTGCCGCCGCGGCGCTGGGCGCGATAAGCGGAGAGCGGCACGCGCTTGATGTATCCCTTGTGGCTGACGGTGACGACCATGTCCTCGCGCTGGATCAGGTCCTCGTCATCGACCTCGCCTTCCATCTCGAGGATCTCGGTGCGGCGGGGCGTGTTGAACGCGGTCTTGATGGCGCCGAGTTCGTCTTTGATGATGGCGACGATGCGGGCGCGTGAGCGCAAGATGTCGAGATAGTTGGAGATCTGCTCGCCGAGCGACTTCAGCTCGTCGGCGACCTCGTCGCGGCCGAGGGCGGTCAGCCGCTGCAAACGCAGATCGAGGATGGCGCGGGCCTGCTCCTCGGAGAGACGATACGTGCCCTTGGCCGAGACTTTGTGGCGCGGGTCGGCGATCAGCTCGACCAGCGCGACCACGTCGGTTGCCGGCCAGTCGCGCGCCATCAACTGCTCACGCGCCGCGGCGGGATCGGGCGCTTTGCGGATGACGGCGATGACCTCGTCGATATTGGCGACGGCGATGGCAAGGCCGACCAGGACGTGGGCGCGGTCGCGGGCCTTGCGCAACAGGAACTTGATGCGGCGGCCGATCACCTCCTCGCGGAACTCGGTGAAGGCGCGGATCATGTCCTTGAGGGTGAGCTGCTCGGGCTTGCCGCCGATCAGCGCGACCATGTTGGCGCCGAAGGTCGATTGCAGCGGCGAGAAGCGATAGAGCTGGTTCAGCACCACATCGGCCATGGCGTCACGCTTCAACTCGATGACGACGCGCATGCCCTGGCGATCGGACTCGTCGCGGATATCGGCGATGCCCTCGATCTTCTTCTCACGCACCAGTTCGGCGATCTTCTCGACCATCGCCGCCTTGTTCACCTGATAGGGAATCTCGGTGATGACCAGCGCCTCGCGCTCCTTGCGCACGGTTTCGGTCGCAACACGGCCGCGCATGAGAATGGAGCCGCGGCCCTTGTGATAGGCGGCCCGGATGCCGGAGCGTCCGAGGATGAGGCCGCCGGTCGGGAAGTCGGGCCCGGGAACGATCTCGACCAGCTCGTCGATGCCGATGGCGGGATTGTCGAGATAGGCGAAGCAGGCGTCGATCACCTCGCCAAGATTGTGGGGCGGGATATTGGTCGCCATGCCGACGGCGATGCCCCCGGCGCCGTTGACCAGGAGGTTCGGAAACTTGGCCGGCAGCACCACCGGCTCTTTCTCGCGTCCGTCGTAGTTCGGCTGGAAATCGACGGTGTCGTTCTCGAGATCGTCCAAGAGCGCCATGGCGGGGCGCGCGAGCCTCACCTCGGTATAGCGCTCGGCCGCGGGCGGATCGCCGTCGACGGAGCCGAAATTGCCTTGCCCGTCCACGATCGGCAGCCGCATGGAGAATTCCTGCGCCAGCCTCACCAGCGCGTCGTAAATCGCCTGGTTGCCGTGGGGGTGATACTTACCCATGGTGTCGCCGGTGACGCGCGCCGATTTGTTGTAGGGGCGGTCCGGCGTGTAGTTGTTCTCGTGCATCGAATAGAGAATGCGCCGGTGCACGGGCTTGAGCCCGTCGCGCACGTCGGGAAGCGCACGCGACACGATCACGCTCATGGCGTAATCGAGATAGGAGCGCTTCATCTCGTCGATCAGCGAGATGGGTCTGATGTCGGTGGGCGCCGGCCCGTCGACTTCTGGCGTGTCGTCGTCAGCCAAGTGAGGAGAAAACCTGTTCCAAAGACGTGAGCGCCGGCCATGACGCGGGCGACGGGACGGAACGAACCATCCCCGCGCGACGCCCGAACGATGACCGAAAGACAACGTTTCTATAACTGATTTGGGCGCGCTTTCGCAACCCCGCTGATGGCCGCACGAGCTCTTTATTCTCCAATTTGTTCAATGCCTTAGGGTGTCATCAGCGACCCGGTTTAACCAGAGTCGCGCGGCCGCATTCATCAGCCTACGGAGTATGGCGCGCGGCGCGAATCCGGGGAACGAATCGGTTGCCGAGGCGTTTTACCTACACTTGGTCAGAGGCCGTGCGGCCTCGGCCCGATCGCCCCGCGATCATCCCAACCCCCTTGAGAAAAACACGGAGCGAAATCATGAACCGATTCCTGACAACCACGGCTGTAGGCCTCTTCTTGGGTCTCGCGCCTGCCATGGCGCAGCAGGATCTCCCCCCGGCCGACGACGGACAGACCCCGCCCGCCGTCAATGCGCCGTCGCAGATCCCGGAGGTGATGCCCGATCCGGCTCAGCCGACCGATCCGGCAGCGCCGATCCCGGGCGACTCCTCGGAGGCGATACCCTCGCCGATGCAGCCGGGCAGCGACGCCACGCCGCCGGCTCAGTCCTCGGAGGCGACGCCGCTGCCGATGGAGCCGGCTGCGCCGATGGAGCCGGCTGCGCCGAAATCGGCCGAAGCGTCCGGCGGTCCGCAGTTCCTCGCCAAGCAAGCCAGCGATGACTGGCTCGCGAGCAACCTGATCGAGCACACCGTCTACAACACCCAGGACGAGATCGTCGGCGACGTCAACGACCTCGTCACCGACCGCAACGGCAAGATCGTCGCCGTGCTGGTCGGCACCGGCGGCTTTCTCGGTATCGGCGAAAAGGACGTGGCCTTGCGCTTCGAGGATTTGAAGCTCGCGCGCGACGAGAACGACAACGTCAAGATCATCGCCGACGTGAGCAAGGACGTTCTCGCCGCGGCGCCGGACTATCAGACGCTCGTGGAGCAGCAGGTCACCGTCGGTGCGGCCAAGGATGACCGCGAGGACCTCGGCGGCGGGTCCGCAAACTAAGCTTGCTCCTTAGGGAAGCTGTAAGACGTCAGGAGCATGAGCTCGGCCGGTCGTCAGGACTGGCCGGGTTCTCTTTTGTCCGGCCAATGAAGACACCCACGTTCTTCGTCATGCCCGGCCGTCAGAACGGTATCTCGTCGTCGAGCTCCTTGTCGAAGGAGCCTCCCTTGCCGCCGGCGGCAGGAAACGGGCCCGAACGCCCAAAGTCGCCGTTGCGCTGGTCGCTCTCGCCCATGCTGTCGCGCTTGCCGTCGAGCATGGTGAGCTCGCCGCGATATTGCTGGAGCACGACTTCCGTCGAGTAGCGGTCCTGGCCGGACTGGTCCTGCCATTTGCGCGTCTGAAGCTGACCCTCGATGTAAACCTTCGAGCCCTTCTTCAGATATTGCTCGGCGATCTTGGCGAGGTTCTCGTTGAAGATCACCACGCGGTGCCACTCGGTCTTCTCGCGCCGCTCGCCGGTCGCCTTGTCGCGCCAGTTCTCGCTGGTGGCGAGCCGCAGATTGACGATCGGCCGCCCATCCTGGGTCTGCCGGACTTCGGGGTCGGCGCCGAGATTGCCGACGAGAATGACCTTGTTGACCGATCCGGCCATGGAATGAGACCTCCGAGCGGGCTTGGCTGGCTTTGCGACCGCCCAATCTAGCGCCCTCGTGGCGCGGCCTGCCACCCGCCAAAGAACCTGTCCACAGATCGAGGGCTCGGGGGCATTTGTACACGTTTTGTTCTCGCATGTCCAGCCGGCTTTAACTCCTTGTCCAGGCCTCGCGATAATGAGACTTGCGGCAATCGCGCCGATGGCTTACCGGCAAAAGGCCGGAGATTTGTCGGAAAGGACCGAATGCAGAGGTCAGTCGAGCAGCGCCACACGCACAAGCGACGCACCGACCAGCGGCGTCATCCGCATGCGCGGCTGCTCGGTTTCACCGAGCGGCAGTGGCCTTTCATCTTCGTCCTGGTCGGAAATTGGCTGTTCGCGGCCGCGTTCTTCCTTACGGCCAAGCTGGTTTGGGACTGGGTGCCGACCGAATGGAGCGTCGGCGACCGTATTGCCCTTGTCATAAAAGACGCCGTCGTCGCCATCATGCCGGCGGTGCTGGCCATCTGCATCGTCGCCGCCCAGCGCCTCGATCCGTCGATGTTCGTCGGCCGCGTGCCCAAACCGAACTCGGCCGTGGACATCAACAACCGGTTCATTCTCAACACGGTCGAGCAGTTCATCCTCTATTTCATCGGCAATGCGGGACTGGCGCTCTACTGCCCGCCGCAGGAGGCGCGCACCCTGATCGTGCTGACCGCGCTCTTCGTTCTCGGGCGCCTGCTGTTCTGGGTCGGCTATCACTACAATCCTTATGTGCGGGCCTTCGGCTTCGGCATCACCTTCTATCCGACGGTCGCGGTCTATCTCTGGCTCATCCTCAGGATGGCGTTCGGCGTCGAGATCCGGATTTGAGCCTGCCGCGGGTTCGCCCGGGCTCTTGCGTTGCGCTACCGCTCGGCTCCTCGAGCGCTTAACGTCCCTGCTGCCAGTTCAGCACCGCATCGATCGGCCATACCAGCATCAGCACGTTGAGCGTGAGGTTGTCGCGGATCATCACGCCGACGAAGAGTTCGAGCGCGACGGCGATGGTCACGGTGAGCCAGACCGGCAGACGCGCCGCCATGAAATATCCGAGCAACATGAAGAGAATGTCGCTCACCGAATTGATGACGCTGTCGCCGTAATAATCGAGGGAGATCGTCACTTCGCGATAATGATTGATGACGAAGTCGGTGTTCTCGGTCACTTCCCATGCCGCCTCGATGGCGACGGCCAAGATAAGCCGCGTGGCGAACGAGATCGGGAGCACGCGCGACAAGAGCCAGAGCGCCCCATAGAACAGGAAGCCGTGAATGATGTGGGAGGGCGTGTACCAGTCGATCAGGTGCTGGGAGTTTTCCGCGCTCATGACGTCGAAATGCCAAAGCTTCACGTAGCCGCATTTGCAGATGAGCGGATGGCCCATGAGATAGAGCGCAAGCGCGGCGCAGAGGATGATGCTGGCGACGATGAGGGCGGTCCGGGCGGGGGTGAGCGTCATGGCCGGGCATCTATGCACGAGCCACTTGCCGTCGTCATCCTCGCTCAGGGAGATAAATACAGATTCGCATGCCCGGGCTTGTCGCTGGCCCCCGCGATTTGTACGATTGAAACGCGTGGATGCCCGGCGCAAGGCTCGGCACTACGGGCTTGACCGCCGGAGGGCACCGCCAGCATGACGCAGGACGAGGCGCTCGCTTTGCTCCGGACCGGCGCGTCGATCTTCCTCACCGGTCAGCCCGGCAGCGGCAAGACCCACACGGTCAACCGCTATGTGAAATGGCTCAAGCAGCAAGGCATCGCCTACGCCTATACCGCCTCAACCGGGATTGCCGCGACCCACGGGCACGGCGTGACCATTCACGCCTGGAGCGGGATCGGGGTCCGGGAGAGCCTGAGCGCACGCGACCTCAATCTGCTTGCGGCCAATCGCCGACTCGCGACCCGCATCGAGAAGACGCAAGTGCTGGTGATCGACGAAATCTCGATGCTACCGGCGCGGGCCCTCGGCTTGGTCGATACGGTTTGCCGGCATGTCAGGGGGGTTCCCTCGCCATTCGGCGGACTGCAGATCGTGCTGGTCGGCGATTTCTTCCAGCTTCCGCCTGTCGTGCGCCGCGAGGCGCAGGCCATGATGCCGCTCGCCGACGGTGAAGACGCCTTCGGCACGGAGTTCGCGCATGGGTCCTCGGCTTGGCGCGACCTTTCGCCCACCGTCTGTTACTTGTCCGAGCAGCACCGGCAGAGCGACAAGCCGTTCCTCGACGTGCTCGTAGCGATCCGCGCCAATCATTGCGTCGGCATCGATCGCGAACGGCTCTCCTCGCGCCAGCTCGGCCGAGACCTGCCGCCCGAGAATTGCACGCGGCTCTTTACCCATAACGCCGCGGTCGACGAGATCAATCAGCAGCGCCTGGCGAAGCTTGGCGGCGAGGCGCATGCGTTCAAGATGGGCGCCACGGGCGAGCCTGCTCTCGTACTAGCGCTGAAGAGAGGTTGCCTGTCGCCCGAGACGCTCGAGCTCAAGCAGGGCGCCGCGGTCATGTTCACCAAGAACGATCAGAGCGGCCGCTACGTCAACGGCACGCTCGGTACGGTCGAGAGCTTCGATGACGGAGAAGGCTTTCCCGTGGTCGTCACAAGGAGCGGGAAGCGCATCGTCGCCGAGCCCTCGACTTGGAAGATCGACGAGGGCGGCAAGGAGCGGGCAAGCATTACGCAAATACCCCTCCGCCTCGCCTGGGCGATAACGGTGCATAAGAGCCAAGGCATGTCGCTCGATGCCGCGGTCGTCGATCTCTCGCGCGCCTTCGAATACGGACAGGGCTATGTCGCGTTGTCACGGCTCAGGAGCCTGAAGGGTCTCTATCTGCTCGGGTTGAACGAGAGGGCTTTGCGTGTGCACCCGAGGGCCGCGGAGAAAGACGCCGAGTTTCGTGCCGCTTCGGAGGCCGCGCATCGTGCCATCTCGCCCGACGCGCTGGCTGGCCGGGAAGCCGCCTTCATCGCGGCGTGCCGGACCAGGTCGCAAGCAACGCGAGCGGCAGAACCGCACCAACCGCGACCGGCGGCCTATCCCAAGAGCTACGAGGTGGCGGCGCTACGCAAGGCCCACGCCAAGGCCTATGCGCCCTGGACAACGGCAGAGGAGAACGACCTCGCCTTGCGCCACAGCCAAGGAGAGACCATCAAGGCGATCGCCGCAAGCCTGGGACGGAAGCCCGGCGCCATAAGGTCGCGGTTGAAAAAACTCGCATTGATCTAAGCCCCGGGGGAAGGTTCACCTGTCCCTCGCCCCGCAAGCCTGTGGAGAACGCCTCTCCCGAACCCCTTGCGGGGAGCGGGTTTCGGCCCGACATTGGCCCTAGAATGACCTCCAAATTCATCTCCATCCGCGGCGCGCGCGAGCACAACCTCAAGAACGTCGCGCTCGACCTCCCCCGCGAGAAACTCGTCGTCATCACCGGGCTGTCGGGCTCCGGCAAGTCCTCGCTCGCCTTCGACACGATCTATGCCGAGGGCCAGCGCCGCTATGTCGAGTCGCTCTCGGCCTATGCGCGCCAGTTCCTCGACATGATGCAGAAGCCGGACGTGGACCATATCGAGGGCCTGTCGCCGGCGATCTCGATCGAGCAGAAGACGACCTCGCGGAACCCGCGCTCGACGGTCGGCACCGTGACCGAGATCTACGACTATATGCGGCTCCTCTTCGCCCGGGTCGGCGTCCCCTACTCGCCGGAAACCGGGCTGCCGATCGAGAGCCAGACCGTGAGCCAAATGGTGGACCGGGTGCTCGCGCTGCCCGAAGGCACGCGGCTCTACCTGCTCGCGCCGATCGCGCGCGGGCGAAAGGGCGAATACCGCAAGGACTTCGCCGAACTCCAGAAGAAGGGCTTTCAGCGCGTCAAGGTGGACGGGCGCTTCCACGAGATCGCGGAGGTCCCGGCGCTCGACAAACAGGTGAAGCACGACATCGACGTGGTGGTGGACCGGATCGTGGTGCGGCCCGACCTTGCGGCGCGGGCCGCCGACAGCTTCGAGACGGCGCTCCAACTCTCCGACGGCATCGCCGCGGTGGAGTTTGCCGACACGGGCGGCGAGCGGATCATCTTCTCGGCGAAATTCGCCTGCCCCGTCTCCGGCTTCACCATCGAGGAGATCGAGCCCAGGCTGTTCTCTTTCAACAATCCTTACGGCGCGTGCCCGGCCTGCGACGGGCTCGGCACCGAGCTTTTCTTCGAGCCCGACCTCGTCGTGCCCGACGAGACCTTGAGCCTCGCCCGCGGCGCGATTGCCCCTTGGGCGCGTACCAGCGCCACCTCGCCCTATTACCAGCAGACGCTGGAAGCGCTCGCCCGCGCCTATCGCCAGCCTATGACCAAGCCATGGAAGAGCCTGCCCAAATCCTTCCAGGACGTGGTGCTCTACGGCTCGGGCGACGACGAGATCACCTTCACCTACGACGACGGCGTACGCCATTACGCGACGACGAAGCCGTTCGAAGGCGTCATCACCAATATCGAGCGGCGCTGGCGCGAGACCGAGTCGTCCTGGGTGCGCGATGAGCTGTCGCGCTTTCAGTCGAACCATCCTTGCCAGGCGTGCGGCGGCTACCGCCTGAAGCCGCAGGCGCTCGCGGTCAAGGTCGCGGGCCTCCATATCGGCCAGGTCACCGACATGTCGATCCGGGAGGCGGCGCGCTGGTTCTCCGACCTCTCCTCCCATCTCACCCCGAAGCAGAACGAGATCGCCGCG
>DATEMT010000246.1:0-2303 GCA_035275445.1 Methyloceanibacter sp.
TCGATATCGCGCTGCGCGTTGACGGCGAGGCGCAGAGCGCCGCCGACTACGTCGATGTGAAGAAGGCCCTGGCCGGGCCGCTGCCGACGGGATTGACGGTCGCCAAAGGCAATATCAAGCCTCCCGTGGCCGATCCTTTCATCTTTGTCGCCGATCTCGGCGCCAACGCCTTGAGTTTGTCGGGCAGCGTGCCGAGCGAGAACGCGCGCAACGAGGTGCGCGAGTTGTCGCGGCAATTGTTCCGCCGTCCCGGGCTCGACGACCGGCTCGAACTTGCCTCGGGCGCGCCGCGGGACTGGAAAGAAGCCGTGGCCGCGGCGCTGCGCGCGCTGAGCCAGCTCGAGTCGGGCAAGATCGCGCTCGCCGGGCTTGCGGTGACGATCGAAGGCGTGGCCCCCGACAAGGGAACGGCGGTCGCGATTTCCTACCAGTTGAGGCGCGATCTGCCAGCGCTGTTCTCCACCTCAGAGAGCATCAGCTGGAAGGAAGCCTCGGCCACGCCCTTCATGGCCGCGAGAATGCTGCCGCAGATTGAAACGCGCAGATTCGGGCCGCCGCCGGCAGCGGAGTGACGCGGTCGCCCTTTGGCGAGACCTCGACGTCGGGCAGAACTTTCACAGCAAGAGCGTCAGTCGTTGGCGGCGAAGAAGGCGCCGATCGTCTCGACCGTTTCCGGCTCCTTGAGCACGGGCGCGTGGCCTTGATCCGGAACCGTCATGGCGCGGAGATTGGGGTGGCGCCCGGTCATGGCTTCGAGCGTCTCGGCGCTGAGCACGTCGGAATTGGCGCCCCGCAAGGCGAACACCGGAACGTGCCCGAGCGCGATGAATTGCGGCCAGAGATCCGGCACCGGACGGCTCAAATCGATGGTGCCGAACGCCCGCGCCAGCTTGCGGTCATAGGCCCGGGCCGGGCGTCCTTTGCGCTCGTCGAACACGTCGCGCGCGATCTCCTCCCATTGAGCGTCGGTAAACTCGGGAAACCCCCGCTCGTTGTACTCGCGCAGCAGCATGACGGCGTCGGGCCAGGTCTTCGGCACCGGCATGCGTCCGACGTAACCGATGATGCGCGCGAGACCGCGCGTCTCGAGGACGGGTCCGATATCGTTGAGCACGACAGGGCCCATTGCCGTTGGCCGGAGCGCGGCCATCAACATCGAGATGATGCCGCCACGCGAGGTGCCGACGATGCCGACCTTGTGCAAGCCGTGCACGGTCAGGAAGTCGAGTATGTCGCGAAGTTCGACGAACGGCGTGTAGTTGCGCCACTTCCGATCGTATTGCGACCGCCCGCGCCCGCGGTAATCGAAGCAATAGACGTTGCGCGGCCGCTCCGGATGCTTGGCCAGGAAGCTGGCGAGGGTGTGGAAGTCCCGGCAGTTCCGCGTCAGTCCGGGGAGACAGATCACCGGGCGCAGCTTCTCATCCGAAGCCGGGTAGTGACGGACATAGAGCGAAAGGCCGTCGAACGACGAGTAATAGATGTCGCGCCACAGCTCGCCGTCGAACTCGGGCATGTCGGGAATGGACCTTGGCAGCGTATCGACCGGTCGGTCAGGCGTTGCCCGCACCGCGGCTTGAGTGTTCAGGAAAGTGGTCACGGGGGCAAGCCTTACAAGCCGGGAGACGCGGTCCGTCTCACTCCGATTTCACCTGAACGCCGGCGATGGTTCCGGCGTAGGGCGTCTTTCGACCGCGATTGAGGTCCTGAACGAGCTGGAGCGCCTGTCGCGGGCCGGCGAGGCGCGAGCGATAGAGTTGCAGCGTCTCCATGATCTTGATCACATATTGCCGCGTTTCGGTGAACGGGATGCGCTCGATCCAGTCGATGGGATCGACGTCCGGATCGCGCGGATCGCCGAAAGTCTTGATCCATTCGGCGACGCGGCCGCCCCCGGCGTTGTAGGCCGCCAGCGACAGGAAATAGGACCCGCGATAGCTGTCGATGAGGTCGCGCAAATGCGCCTCGCCGAGCTGGGTGTTGTAGGTGGGATTGGTCAGCTGCGCCGAATCGAACTTCAACTTGTAGGCCTTGGCGACCGCCCTGGCGGTTGCCGGCATGAGCTGCATCAGGCCCGCCGCGCCGACCGGGCTCTTCGCGGCGGCGTTGAACTCGCTTTCCTGGCGCGACAGAGCATGCACGAGCGCGAGGTCGACGCGATCGGTGAGCAGGCTCCTGAACTGCGGGATCACCCCGATCGGCAAGGCGTAATCTCCGAGCGGAAGATCGCGGTTGAAGGCGATCTTCGATAGCCGGAGCGCTATCTGCGGATCGCCCGTGGCCTTGGCCAACTCGGCGAGCAG
>DATEMT010000247.1:0-6367 GCA_035275445.1 Methyloceanibacter sp.
TCCACATCAACAACTCAAATCCCGTTCTGCGCGATGGCTCGGCCGAACGCGCCGCGGTCGAAGGCGCAGGCTGGGAGATCGCTTACGACGGGATGGAGGTGAAGATCTGACGCCTTAGCTTGCGCGCGGGGTCCGCACATCGCCGAAGGCGACGACATTCGCGGGCAGCGCGTCGGCAGCGGGCCTCGCTTGCTCGCCGGCGGCAATCCGCCAGTATGTCTCGATGCGCTCGGCGAATGGCCGCGCCCGCTCGGCGAACAGCCGCTCGCCCAGTTTGCGCGCGTCTTTGCGCAGACTGCGCTGGCGCCTCCGGCACCGCTTTACGAACGCCGCGGTTTCGTCGGGAGAGCCGAATATCATGGTCGGCGTCGAAGCAATCCGGCACAGCAGGGAAATGTCATGGTCGTCGCCGAGCGTCTGCGACAGGGCTTTGGCGGCTTCGACCCGTGCCGAGAGCTCGGACGGCCAGCACGGGACCAGGAGCTGCATGTGCCGCCAATGGTGCTGCACGCCCTTGCGCCACTCGTGCAAATCTTCGTCGCGGCCCGAATCCATGCCGTGGTGGAACGCCTGGCGGGTCTCGCGGTAGCAGCGCCTGAGCCCCTTGGCGAGCGAAGAAAAATCATCCGGATAGACGGCGAAACCGGCAAAGGCCGGACGGAGCTCCAGCAGCCCGCGCATGGCGTCTGAGGCTGCGCTGCGTTCCAGACTTTGCTCCGCGGCGTGTCGCCGTTTGCGGAGCCAACCCCGCATCGACTGAAGCGGACCCAAGCCCGGGCCGGCGGCGGTCTCGCGTTCGAGCTTGTCGGTGGCATCGATGAGGGCCTGGGCATCGCGCGCCGGCGCAAGGCCGCGGGCAATGGCTGTCAGCCTTTCGTACAAGGTGTCGAAGGCCGGCTCCGGCAGGCCGGGCATGGCCAACAGAAGCAGCGAGCGGAGCCGCTTCAGGCATTTGCGGGTGTTGTGAACGCCGCTATGGCGCTCGGGTGGGGCGGCAAGAGCGCCGTGCGCAATTTCGAGCTCGGCAAAAGCAACACGCCGCAAGGCCTCGCTCATCGGCGATGCCGGATCGAGTTGATAACTCATTGAGCCTCCACAGCCACAGGCCGTGCTCGTTGCCTGATGATCCTTTGGCTTGTGGGCTGAGGTCAAGGTCCAACCCGCCGCATCACTCTTGTGTATGGTCTGTGGATTGCCTGCGCCAAGGCGCGGTCGCGACGATCCAGTTTTCCACTCTCAAATCAGGATCTTCGCTTGTCACAATGTCGGTGACGACGGCCGCCGAATCGGCCCCCGCCGAAAGCACCGAAGCGACGCGGTCGCGGGTAATACCCCCAATTGCAACCAGGGGACGATCTATTCGTGCGCGCCACTCGGCAAGACGTGAGAGGCCTTGGGGGGCCCATTTCATGGCCTTCAGCTTGGTTTCATAGATCGGGCCGAGCGCGACATAGTCGGCGTCTGCGGCAAGTGCTGCGTCGAGTTCGGCGTGGCTGTGCGTGCTGACGCCGATCTTCAGCCCTGCCGCCCTGATCGCGGCCAGGTCAGCCGCTGCCAGATCCTCCTGACCGAGATGGACGAAGTCCGCGCCCCGATCTATCGCCTCCCGCCAATAGTCGTTGACGACCAATTGGCATCGATGCGCCGCGCAGAGCGCGATCGCTGTTTCAATCTCGGCGCTGACGACGCCGCGCGGCTTGTCCTTGATGCGGAGCTGCACGAGCTTGAGCCCAAGGGGCAGGAGACGGGCAAGCCACTCCGTATCGGGGAGGATGGGGTAGAAGGGATCGAGACGGATCAAAGCGGAGACGCGACCCAAGATCGCTCACGACGCATGGTCGATCTTGAAGAAGGGCGTGCCGGCGACGGGCGTCGAGGGTTGCGCCATATCGCGCGGGCCGATCAGGCCGGCCTCGAAGGCAAGCCGCCCGGCCGCGACGGCCTTGGCGAACGCTTCCGCCATCTTCGCCGGATCGCCCGCCTTGGCGACGGCGGTGTTCAGCAGCACGCCGTCATAGCCCAGTTCCATGACCTCGGCTGCATGCGACGGCGCTCCGAGACCGGCATCGACGATGAGCGGAAAATCGGGGAAATAGGCGCGCAGCGTCTTCAAACCCTCCTTGTTGACGAGGCCGCGGGCCGAGCCGATCGGCGATGCCCACGGCATCAGCACCGTGCAGCCGGCCGAGACCAGCCGATCGGCCGCGCTCAGATCCTCGGTCGTGTAGGGAAGAACCGCGAAACCCTCGCTTGAAAGCGCGGCGGCGGCCTCGACGAGGCCGAACAAATCGGGTTGCAGCGTGTCGTCATTGGCGATGACTTCGAGCTTGACCCAATCGGTGCCGAACAGCTCGCGCGCCATCTTGGCGGTGGCGATCGCGTCCTTCGCCGTTCGGCAGCCGGCCGTGTTGGGCAGCACGCGCGCGCCCATCTCCTCGATCAACGCCCAGAAGCCCTGGCCGGTGCGGGCGCGCGAGGATTCGCGGCGGAGCGAGACGGTGACGATCTCCGCGCCTGCGGCCGTGACAGCCTCTTTGAGGGCGTTGGGCGAGGGGTATTGCGCCGTACCGAGGATGAGGCGCGAAGCGAAGCTCTTGCCGTAAAGGGTCAGCATCAGCCGCCCTGCCTTGGCGCCACGATCTCGATCTCGTCGGCCTCGCCGAGCTTGGTCGTTCGGCGCGACGATGCGGCGACGAAGCTTCCGTTCACGGCGGTGGCGATCTTCGCGCCGCCGAAGCCGAGCCGTGCGCAAAGCTCGTCGAGCGTCGAGGCGTCGGTGGCGAAAGCTTCACCGTTGAGCAGGATCTTCAACAAACACCTCCGGCTCCTTCGCGCCCGTCTCGATATAGTCGGCAACCAGTTCGGCCAGAGCGGGAGCGAGCAGGAATCCATTGCGGTAGAGACCGTTGACGTAGATATAG
Organism: Methyloceanibacter sp.; assembly: GCA_035275445.1. Classification (GTDB taxonomy): domain Bacteria; phylum Pseudomonadota; class Alphaproteobacteria; order Rhizobiales; family Methyloligellaceae; genus Methyloceanibacter. The sequence goes on from DATEMT010000247.1 coordinate 2,922, forward strand.
CCCTTCCGCGCGATAATCCTAGGCCGATTGTCCGGAAACGCGGGCCGTACGCCTGCGCCCTGCGCGACGATCTCGGCCTCGCCGAAAGCGGGATCGAGCGCATAGGCGGTGGCGAGGAGGTCGAGCGCCGAGCGGAGCGAAATCGCACCCGACTCCTCACTCTCGATCACCGTTGCGCCGATCATGTAAACGCCCTCGCCCCAGGGCACGACGTAGATGGGAAAGCGCGGATGCAGGAGGCGCACCGGCCGGGCCAAAGTCACCTCGCGGCTCTTGACCACGATTCGCTCGCCGCGCACGCCGCGCAAGTTGGGAAGATCGGTCTTGGCGCCGAGACCGCGGCAATCGATGACGACATCGGCGCCCTCGGGCGCCGCGCCGTCGCCGAAGCGCATTGAAACGCCTGCCGCCCGGACGCGGTCGAGCATGAAGCGCAAGGCGGCCTCAGGGGCAAGATGGGCCTCCTCGGCGAAGAAGAGCGCGCCGGCGAAGCGATTGCCGAGAGAGGGCTCCAGTGCCGCAAGCTCCGCCGGCGACAACTGCCGATGCCCGCTTGTCATGCGCGCGAAGCGGTCGAGTTCGGCGCGGTCGCGGCCATGCGCCACGGCGAGCGTGCCGTTGTTAGCCGTGCCGGGATAGGTCTTTTGCCAGAGCGCGATGCCGCGTTTGCCAAGCGCGTTCACCACCGGCTCGGCGTTGTCCTCCTCGCAGCGGAGCGCGAGCATGGCGCCGGCGTAGATGCTGCACGCATCGGCAAAGGGCTCGCTCGACCGTTCATGGATCGTGACGGCATGGCCGCGCCCGGCGAGGACCAGCGCCTGCCACAGGCCGACAACGCCAGCCCCGCGAACGGCGATGGAATGATTGGGTCGCGCCATTCAGTCCCCCAGCGCCACGCCTTCGCGACGCGGATCGGCGCCCCCTTCGAGGCCGTCCGGCGTGACGGCGATGACATGCTCGCCGCTCGTAAGCTCGGTCCGCCGCACCTCGTGGCCCATCGCGGCAAGAGAAGCGGCGAGCGGGTCCAACGCGGCGCCCGGCTCGATCAGGACCGCGTTCTCGACGCTACCGAAATTGACGAGGGCGCTCGCCGCGGCGGGGTCGAGGCTCCAATCGATCAGGCCAATGATGGTCTTGAGGTTATAGAGAATGATCGCCGAACCGCCGGGACTGCCGAGCACGAAGCGAAGGCCGTCAGGTCCGAAGACGACGGTCGGGCTCATGGAACTGCGCGGACGCTTGCCGCCCTCGACGCGGTTGGCAACGGCGCGGCCATCCGCGTCCCTCGGGGCGAAGGAGAAGTCGGTCAGCTGGTTGTTGAGCAGAAAGCCGCGCACCATGGTGCGGGCGCCAAAGGCCTGCTCGATGCTCGTGGTCATGGCGAAGGCATCGCCCTCGGCATCGACCACGGAGATTTGGCTCGTGCCTTTCCGCTCGCGCGTGCGGTCGCGTCCGAACGAACCCTCCTTGACGTTGGGCGGCATCCCCGCGGTCACGCGTTCGAGCGCGCGCTTGGGGTCGATGATGGCGCGGCGCCCGGTGAGATAACCCGCATCGAGCAGTCCGGCGACAGGCACGGAGACGAAGTCCGGATCGGCGAGATAGAGCGCGCGATCGGCGTAGGCGAGCCGCTCGGCTTCGGCGATGAGATGGACGGCCTCGGCGCCGAGGGGAGCGGGACCGAGGTCGTAAGGTTCGATCAGCGCCAGCACCTGGGCTGCGGTAACGCCGCCGGAAGAGGACGGACCCATGCCGCAGACCTTGTGCTGCCGGTAGGGCACGCAGACTGGCTCGCGCTCGATCGCGCGATAGCGGGCAAGATCCTCGACGGTGAGGCGCCCGGCTTGCCGCGGATCGTGCTGCACGGCCGCGGCAATGTCGCGCGCGATATCGCCCTCGTAGAAGGCGCCCGGTCCGTCGCGGGCGATCGTCTCCAGCGTCTCGGCGAATGCCGGATTCTTGAGCCGGTAGCCGGACGGCAACGGTCGTCCGACCTCATCGAAGAAATAGGCGCGGGCTTGCGGGGCGAAGCTGTCGGGCCCTTCCTCGGCGATCTGCGCAGCAAGGCGGGGAGAAATGGCAAAACCGTCGCGGGCAAGGGCAATAGCTGGCTGAAACAGGTCCGCCCAGGGGAGCTTGCCGTATTTCTCGTGGACGAGCTTCAGAGCGGCGATCACGCCCGGCACGCCGACCGCGATCCCGCTTGCCATGGCCGCTTCGCGCGGAAGCGGGTTTCCGTTTGCATCGAGGAAGAGTTCGGGCGTTGCGGCCGCGGGCGCGGTCTCGCGTCCGTCGATGCTGGCGAGCGTCTTGGCGCTTGCGTCCCAATAGAGAATGTAGGCGCCGCCACCGATCCCCGAGGATTGCGGCTCGACCAGATTCAGCACCATCTGGATCGCGATGCCGGCATCGGCCGCACTTCCCCCTTTGCGCAAGATGGCAAGGCCGGCCTCGGCGGCGAGAGGCTGGGCGGCGACGACCATCTGCGTCTTCGCCTTGACGAGAGGCTTGTGGGTGAAGCCGCTTGCGCCTTCGGGAGCGTCAAAGGCGTAGGCGCGCGAAGAAAGCCCGCTTGGGCCGAGCGCGAGCAGAAGGGCGAGGAGCACCCCGAGGATTTGGCGGAAAGCATGCGTCATGCGGCGGAGCATAGCCGGTTTCGCCTGGAGCGCCACGGGCTCGCTAGAGGGCCGCGCGGTTAATGGAAGTCGCGGGATTTGGGGATGATGCGCTCGGCTCGCGGGTGGCGGCGCGGGTGCCAACGTGGGTGGAAGCGCTCGCCGGGCGTGGGGCGCCACGATCCGGGCTCGGGACGGCGCACTTCGTCGGCATGGGCAAGCGCAAGGCTTAAAGCCTCGCCCTCCTCGGTGAGAAGATGAAGCCAGTCGCTCCGGTCATCGAGGCGCGCCACCACTACATGAATAATGTCCTCGTGGCGCTGGACGCGGCCATGCACCACGACGAGACGCGCGCCCATGACCACTTTCCGCTCCCGCTCCAGCACATTCGGCCAGATCACCGAATTGGCGATGCCCGTCTCGTCCTCGATGGTCATGAACACGACGCCTTGCGCCGAGCCTGGTCGCTGGCGGACAAGCACGACGCCGGCCACGCTCACTCCGGCGCCGTCGCGGCATTGCTTGAGGTCGGCGCATGCGGCGATGCGCATCGCCGCGATGCGGGCCCGCAGGAAGCTCATGGGGTGGGCTTTGAGCGAGAGGCGGAGAGTGCGGTAGTCGTTCACCACATGCTCCGAGAGCGGCATGACGGGAAGGACGACCTCCGGCTCGGCGCCCGTTTCTTCGGTGCCGGCATGCTCGAAGAGCGGCAAGGGAATTTCGAGCGGAAGTCCGCGCACCTCCCACAAGGCTTGGCGGCGGTCGAGACCGAGCGAGCGGAAGCTGTCCGCCCCGGCGAGCCGTTCCAGGCTTGCGCGCTTGAGCCCGCTC
>DATEMT010000248.1:0-5823 GCA_035275445.1 Methyloceanibacter sp.
GCGCCTTTGGCGCGTGGTGAGGGGTAAGACGCGAAGCGCCGTCGAAAAAAGGACTTACCCCGCTCACCCTTCCCGCCATGCGACTTGCGCAAAGCTACGCTCGCGCGAGATCGCGGCGGAAAGCCCTCTCCCACGAGGAGAGAGGGGAAGGTGCGTGGGTTCAGATCGGTGGGCGGCATTCAGAACAGTTTCAGGCCGGGAGGAAGCGGAAGGCCGCCGGTCAGGCTCTTCATCTTCTCCTTCATCGTCTCTTCGACCTTGGACTTGGCGTCGTTGTGCGCGGCGACGATGAGGTCCTCGAGAATCTCGCTCTCGCCGGGCTTGAGCAGCGACGGATCGATGGCGACCCCGGCCATGTCGCCTTTGCCGGTGAGCGTCACCGTCACCATGCCGCCGCCGGAGCGGCCCTCGATCTGGGTGCGCTCGAGTTCGGCCTGCATGTCGGCGACGCGGCCCTGTAGCGCCTGCGCCTGCTTCATCATCTCGGCGAAGTTCTTCATCGGTTGGTTCCGTCCTCCTTGAACGCGTCGGGCGCGTCGCTATCGGATTCCTGCTGGTCGGGTTCGGCGACGGGCCGCACGGCGGTAATGCGCGCGCCGGGGAAATGTTGCATCACCTGCTTGACGGAAGGGTGTTCGCGCACGCTCTCGATCGCGCGCGCTTCCTTTTCGCGGCGCTGCACGCCGAGCGGGATCGCGCCCTCCTCGTCGCTGACGGCAACGATCCACACCCGGCCGGTCCAGGTTTTCAGCTTGCGCATCAGATCCTGGCCGAGCTCGCGCGGCGCAAGCGGCAGCGGATTGATCTCGATGGTGCCGGGCTTGAAGCGCACGAGCCGCACCTGCTCGACGAGAGCGTGCTTGAGCTTGAGATCGCGCTTCGACTCGGCGAGCGCGACCACGTCCTCGAAGCTGTTCAACTCGAGCTGGCGCGGTTCATCCGGCGGGGCGTCATCCGCTGCGGCGCGTGGGTTGGCCTCAGAGGATTCATCTCGCGCGGGCCGTGCAGGCGGGATCTCGGCACTCAGCATTGAAGCGGGCTCGGGCTTGCGCGACGGCTTGGCCGCGCCAGAGGATTCGCCCGACGAGGGTCCGGCTCCTTCGGCAAGGCGGCGCGCGAGATCGCCCGGCGGCGGCAGATCGGCGGCATAAGCGAGTCTGACCAGGACCATGTCGGCGGCGGCGAGCGGACGGGGGCTTTCTCTCACCTCGTCGAAGCCCTTCAGCAGCATCTGCCAGGCGCGCGCGAGCGCCGGAATCGACAGGCGCACGGCAAGATCGGCGGTCCGGGCGCGCTCGGCTTCGCTCGCGGCGGGATCGGCGCTTGCCGCGCCTGCGGCCTTCACCAGCGTCACCGCATGCACGGCGTCGGCGAGATCGGCGATGATCTGGCCGGGCTCGGCGCCATCGCGATTGAGCGCGGCAAGATCGGCGAGCGCGGCGCCGGCATCGCCCTTGAGCACCTTCTCCATCAGATCGAAGATGCGAGTGCGGTCGGCAAGGCCGAGAAGCCCGCGCACGCCGCTCGCCTCGACCTCGCTGCCGCCGAAAGCCATGGCGCGATCGAGGATCGAGAGTGCGTCGCGCACGGAGCCTTCGGCCGCGCGAGCGATGAGCGCGAGCGCCGGGCGCTCGGCGCGTGCGCCTTCGGCCGAAGCGACCTTGGCGAGATGCTCGATCAGGGTTTCGATCTCGATGCGCTTCAGGTCGAAGCGCTGGCAGCGCGACAGCACCGTGACCGGCACTTTCCGCACTTCGGTCGTAGCGAAGATGAACTTCACATGCTCGGGCGGCTCTTCCAGCGTCTTGAGCAGGCCGGCGAAGGCCGGCTTCGACAGCATGTGCACCTCGTCGAGGATGTACACCTTGTAGCGGGCGATGTTGGGCTTGTAGTGGGCGCTGTCGATCAGCTCGCGAATGTCGTCGATGCCGGTGTGGGAGGCAGCGTCCATCTCGACCACGTCGAGATGCCGGCTTTCGAGAATGGCGCGGCAGTGCACGCCTTCGGTTTCGATGTCGAGCGTCGGGCCATCGACGCCCGGCGCCTCATAGTTTAGCGCGCGAGCGATGAGCCGCGCGGTCGTGGTCTTGCCCACGCCGCGCACGCCGCTGAGCATGTAGGCCTGGGCGATCCGGCCCGAGGCGAACGCGTTCTTGAGCGTCCGCACCATGGCCTCCTGGCCGATCAACTCGGCGAAGACCTTGGGCCGGTACTTCCTGGCAAGCGCGGCATGGCTTTCAGGCTGAGCTTGAGCCGGCGCAGCGTCCTCGCCCTTGGCCTTGCGTTTGCCGGCGGCTTTCTCCTGATCCTTGGCGTCGGCCATCACGATCGACACTCTCCAAACGTCATGCCCGGACTTGATCCGGGCATCCATGCCGTTACGCCTCAGCACGCGGAGAGGCCACGGAATGGATTGCCGGGTCTAGCCCGTCAATGACGCGTTCCGTACCAATCGTTGAGCTTACTACGCCGGGGGGCGAGGTGGGAGGCTGGACGAGCAACCCGCGAAACGCTCGTTAGGGCTGCTTCCTTCCGGACCTGACCCGGTTGGCGAGGGCCGCGCCTGCCGCCAACCTCCCTCGCCACTATATCGGAGATCGGGCGCTTGAAGGCAACCGCTGTTGCGGCCCGCTTTCATTCCCGCCGTCCAGCCGTCGGGCATGAGCTACAACATCAAGTTTGCTGGGCTTTCAACTTGGCGCGCAAGGGACTTGCCGGATAGGTGCCGAGCACCGTCACCTCGGTTGAGTAGAAATGAAGCTCTTCCAAGGCGAGCTTGACCAGCCGCTCGTCGGGATGCCCCTCGATATCGGCGTAGAACATCGTGGCGTTGAACGAGCCCTCGAGCTGGTAGGATTCGAGCTTGGTCATGTTCACGCCGTTGGTGGCGAAGCCGCCGAGCGCCTTGTAGAGCGCGGCCGGAACGTTGCGCACGCGAAAGACGAAGCTGGTGATGACCGGGCCGTCGCCTTTCCTGACGCGGACGGGTGCGGTCGCGAGCACGACGAAGCGCGTGGTGTTGTGCTCGGCGTCCTCGATATCGGCGCGTGCGATCTTGAGCCCGTAAATCTCGGCGGCGAGCTTGGACGCGATCACGCCGGCGCTGCGCTCGCCCGAATCGCGCAAATGACGGGCGGCGCCGGCGGTATCGGCCTCGGCGACGGGCTTCAGCTTCAACGCGCGGATGACGTTACGGCATTGGCCGAGCGCCATGATGTGGCTGTGCACCGTCTTCAGTTGCGTGAGTTTGACGCCCGGAAGCGTGAGGAGCTGGTGCCGCACCCGCTCGAAATGCTCGGCCACGATGTGAAGCCCCGAATGCGGCAGGAGGTGGTGAATGTCGGCGACGCGGCCCGCCACCGAATTCTCGATCGGGATCATTGCGAGCTTGGCGCGGCGGGTTTTGACCGCGGCGATCGCATCCTCGAAGGTGGGACAGGGATAAGCCTCCATGCGCGGATAGGCGTCGAGCGCGGCGAGATGCGAGTTGGCGCCGGGCTCGCCCTGGAAGGCGATTCTGTCTGAGCGCGTCTTGGCCATGGTCGTAAGGAAAGCGGGCGAAGTCTTTAAGGGCGAGGACCAAGCAATTTGCGCGCCCGGTCAAGGTCGGGCGGAGTATCGACACCGAGCGGGACAGTGTCAACGAGCCCGACATGGATCGACATGCCGGCCTCGAGCGCGCGCAACTGCTCGAGCTTCTCTCTCCGTTCGAGCGGCGAAGGCGGCAGCGCGACGAAGCGTTCGAGCGCTTTGCGCGAATAGGCGTAGAGGCCGATATGGTGATAGAGCGGGCCTTCGCCGTAAGGTGCGGTCGCCCGCGTGAAGTAGAGCGCACGTAAGGTCGCGCCGCCCGCAAGCGGCGTGCCGATGACCTTGACCACGTTTGGATCGTTGCGCTCCTCCTCGCGCACGATCGCGGCAGCGATCGTGCCGATATCGGCTTCCCCTTCCGCCCGCGCGCTGAGGCAGGCGTGGACGAGCGCGGGGTCGAGCGTTGGCAGGTCGCCTTGCAGATTGACGATCGTCCTGAGCCGGCTCCCGGGGTCGTAGCGGAGCACGGCCTCGAAGACGCGGTCGGACCCGCTCTCGTGATCGGGGCGCGTGAGGAGGGCTTCACCCCCCGCCTTGGCCACGGCGTCGCGGACCGCGGGCGCGTCGGTCGCGACCACGACCGGGCCGCAATCGGCCTCGACGGCCCGGCGCCAGACATGCACGATCATCGGCTCGCCGGCGATATCCGCCAAGGGTTTATCGGGGAGCCTTGTGGCTTTGAGCCGCGCCGGTATAACGATCAAACACGACGTCATGATCTGGCGTCAGTAGCACGGGAGCCCAATCCAGGCGAAGCCGGCGCTCGATCAAATGTCTCAGTTGCACCAAGCGGGTAGGCCCTATAGTCTGCCGCCCCGCTAGAAGAGCTACAGGAAAGTAGCCTCTCTATCTCCGGGGGGACCGCTTTATGCAGTATTATCGCCTCAATCAAATCGCCATGGCAGTGCTCGTCGCGCTGCTGCTGTTCTTCGGCGCCAGGACCATTATCAAGATTGCCGAAGAGGAACACGAGCCGGAGAAGCCCGGCTACGAGGTCGCGGGCTCCGAAGAGAAGAAGGGCGGCGCCGAGAAGGCGGCCGGGCCTGACATTGCCGCCCTGCTTGCCGCCGGCAACGCCGCGCATGGCGCCGACGTCGCCAAGAAATGCGCCATCTGCCACAATTTCGAAAAAGGCGGTCCCAATCTCATCGGCCCTAATCTCTACGGCGTGATCGGGCGGAAAGTCGCGAGCCACGAAGGCTACGAATATTCCGACGCGCTCAAGGCCAAGGGCGGCACGTGGGACTACGCCATGATCGATCATATGATCGAGAGTCCCAACACCTTCGCGCCCGGCACCAAGATGGCGCTGTTCCCCGGCCTTCCCGATGCCAAGGAGCGGGCCGACGTCATTCTGTTCCTGCGCGAGAAGAGCGACACGCCGGCGGCCCTGCCCGAGCCTTCGGCCGCACCGGTCGCGGCGGCGCCCACCGAAGGCGCGCCGGCCGCAGGCGGCGCCCCCGGAGCCGAAGTTCTTCCGCTGATGGCCAGTGCAGACCCGAAGCGGGGCGAGGCCGATGTCGGACTGTGCAAGGTCTGCCACACCTTCGAGAAAGGCGGCGCCACGCTCATCGGCCCGAATCTTTACGGCGTGGTCGGGAAGAAGATCGCCTCGCATGAGGGCGTCAACTACACGCCCGCGCTGAAAGCCAAGGAAGGCAACTGGACCTACGAAAATCTCGATCTGTGGCTGACAAATCCGCAAGCCTTCGCGTCCGGCACAGCGATGGCCTTCCCTGGCATTCCGGACATCAAGAAGCGCGCCGACGTCATCGCCTATCTCCGCAGCAATGCCGAGAGCCCGATTCCGTTGCCGGAAGCGGCGCCCGCAGCCGAGAAGGGTGCGGAGGCACCCGCGCCGGCAGCACCTTCCGCCGAGGAGCCCAAGGCGCCCGCGGCCGAGGAACCTAAAGCTCCCGCTGCGGAAGCTCCTGCCGCGCCTGAAGCGCCTGCTGCCGAAGCGCCCGCGGCTGAAACGCCTGCTGCACCTGAGGCTCCTGCTGCGGAAGCTCCCGCCGCGCCGGAAGCGCCTGCTGCCGAGAAGCCCGCAGCGGAAACGCCTGCTGCACCTGAGGCACCCGCTGCGGAGGAGCCCGCGGCAGAAGCACCAGCAGCACCACCCGCGGCGGAAGCGCCGGCTGCGCCGGAAGCGCCGGCCGCGCCCGAAGCGCCTGCCGCCGAAGCACCTGCGGCTGAAACGCCGGCTGCGCCGGAAGCAGCGCCCTCGGCCGA
>DATEMT010000249.1:0-2025 GCA_035275445.1 Methyloceanibacter sp.
GGACACACCGCACTTGAAGAGGGTCTTCTGGACGAGGCTCTCGACTCGTTCAGATCAGCGCTGATCGCAAGCAAGAGCTTATCAAAGAATACGCGACCAAATCCGGCGACACCGGATCACCAGAGGTCCAGGTCGCGATCCTGACCGAACGCATCACCAATCTCACCGAACATTTCAAGACGCACGGCAAGGACAATCATTCGCGCCGCGGGCTGCTCAAGATGGTCAGCCAGAGGCGGCGCCTGCTCGACTATGTCAAGTCGGCCGACGAGGACCGCTACCAGAAGCTCATCAACCGCTTGGGCATCCGTCGGTGACCCTCGCCGGCGCGGGCGAGCCCGCGATCGAGTCTTCTACCCCTGAACGGGCGGCGCTTTCGCCCACGGGCCAAGCGAGCCGCCCTCCACACGCATTTGGGATATCACCATGTTCAAAATAGAGACCGTAGAGATCGAATGGGGCAAACGTCCCTTGAGACTCGAGACCGGACGCATCGCCCGTCAGGCCGATGCCGCCGTACTCGCGACCTATGGCGGAACCAGCGTTCTCGCCACCGTCGTTGCCATGAAGGAAGAGCGGCCCGGCATCGACTTCTTTCCGCTGACCGTGAACTACCAGGAAAAGACCTTCGCCGCGGGCAAGATCCCCGGCGGCTATTTCAAGCGCGAAGGGCGCCCGACCGAAAAGGAAACCCTGACCTCGCGCCTGATCGACCGGCCGGTCCGCCCGCTCTTTGCGCCGGGCTTCAAGAACGAGACGCAGATCATCGCAACCGTGCTCTCCCACGACATGGAGAACGACCCCGACATCGTCGCGATGGTGGCGGCCTCGGCGGCGCTGACGCTGTCCGGCGTCCCCTTCATGGGGCCGATCGGGGGCGCCCGCGTCGGTTATGTCGGCGGCCAGTACGTGTTGAACCCGACCATCGACGAGATGGCGGAGAGCGCTCTCGATCTCGTCGTGGCCGGCACCGCCAACGCGGTGCTGATGGTCGAATCCGAGGCCAAGGAGCTTCCCGAAGAGGTCATGCTCGGCGCAGTCGTGTACGGGCAGAAGCACTTCCAGCCCGTGCTCGACGCCATCGTCAAGCTGGCGGAGCGCGCGGCCAAGGAGCCGTGGGAGCTCAAGCCGAAGGACGGCACCGAAATGATCGCCCGCGTTCGCGCCTTGGGCGAGAGCGAGCTCAGCGCGGCCTACACCATCGCCGGCAAACAGGAGCGCCGCGACAGCGTCGCCGCCGTCAAGGACAAGGTGTTGGCGGCGCTCGTTCCCGAAGGTGATGACGGCACGCTGGCGGCCAAGGTCGCGGGCGCGTTCAAGGAGGCCGAGAAGGACACCGTCCGCTCGAGCATCCTTAACAGCAAGCGGCGCATCGACGGGCGCGATCTTGTCACGGTCAGACCCATCGTGTGCGAGGTCGGTATCCTGCCCCGCACCCACGGCAGCGCGCTCTTCACCCGGGGCGAGACCCAGGCGCTTGCCGTCGCCACGCTCGGCACGGGCGAAGACGAGCAATATGTGGATGCGCTCCAGGGCACCTACAAAGAAACCTTCATGCTCCACTACAACTTCCCGCCCTACTCGGTCGGCGAAGCGGGACGCATGGGCTCGCCGGGCCGGCGCGAGATCGGCCACGGCAAGCTCGCCTGGCGCGCGATCCACCCCGTTCTGCCCGACCGCGAGAGCTTCCCCTACACCATCCGCATCGTGTCGGAGATCACCGAGTCGAACGGCTCCTCCTCGATGGCCACGGTGTGCGGCTCTTCGCTTGCGATGATGGACGCCGGCATTCCGCTCAAGCGTTCGGTCGCCGGCATCGCCATGGGCCTCATAAAGGAAGGCGAGCGGTTTGCCGTGCTGTCGGACATCCTCGGCGACGAGGACCATCTCGGCGACATGGACTTCAAGGTCGCAGGGACCTCCCAGGGCGTCACTTCGCTCCAGATGGACATCAAGATCACCGGCATCACCGAGGAGATCATGAAGGTCGCGCTCAATCAGGCGCGTGACGGCCGCATGCACATC
>DATEMT010000250.1:0-7875 GCA_035275445.1 Methyloceanibacter sp.
TCGACCAGAGCAGCTTCGCCATGCGGGGGATCGACTCGCTGCTCGTACTTGCCTTCGGCTGGCTGCTCTAGCCATGCAGCGCGAGAGCGGCGAACTCGGCAGATTCATCACATTCGAGGGCGGCGAAGGCTCCGGCAAATCCACCCAGGCCGGCATTCTCGCCAATCGGCTGGCGCGCGCCGGGCGAAAGGTCTTCGCCACGCGCGAGCCCGGGGGTTCGCCGGCCGCCGAAGAAATCCGCGAAGCGCTGCTCACGGGCAAAGTCTCGCAATTCGGTACCTTTGACGAGGCGGTGATGTTCGCGGTGGCGCGCGCCGATCATATCGAGAAGGCGATCGGCGAGGCGTTGCTCGCCAGCAAATGGGTCGTGTGCGACCGCTTCTACGATTCGACGCGCGCCTATCAGGGCACGACGGCCGGTGTCCCGCGCGGTCTCATCAACGCGCTCGAACGGCTCACCGTCGGCGACCTGTCGCCCGACATCACTTTCGTTCTCGACATTCCCGCCGAACAGGGGCTTGCGCGCGCCGCGGCGCGGCGGAACGGCACCATGCCCGATCGCTTCGAGAGTCAGCAGCTCATGCTGCACGAGCGCATCCGCAGGGCGTTTCTCGACATCGCCGAGGAGGAACCGGAGCGCTGCGTGGTCATCGATGCGAGCCAGCCCGAAGCGATGGTGGCCGAGGACGTTTGGGAAATCGTGCTCCATCGCCTCCATCCATGAGCATGACCGCCGAGCGCACCCGGGGGGCGGTTGACGAACCCGATCGGCTCGAAGGGTTCTCGTCGCCGCGCGAAATCGACCGTCTGTTCGGCCACGAGGCGGCGTTGTCGGAGTTCAACGACGCGCTCGCGAGCGGGCGCATGCATCATGCCTGGCTCATCGTCGGGCCGGAAGGCGTCGGCAAGGCGACGCTCGCCTATCGCTTTGCCCGCGTTGTGCTGGCCGACGGCGATCGCGACGCCATCGATCGCGACCATCCGGTGTTCCGCAAGGTCGCCTCCCTGTCGCACCCCAACCTCCTCCTCATCCGGCGGTCGTGGGTCGAGAAATCGAAACGCTATTCGCAATGGATCGGCGTCGAAGAGGTGAGGCGCTTGCGCAGCTTTCTCGGGCATTCGGCCGGGGAGGGGGGTTGGCGCGTCGTCATCGTCGATCGCGCCGACGAGCTCAACCAGAACGCGGCGAACGCGCTCTTGAAGGCGCTGGAAGAGCCGCCGCCGCGCACCCTGTTCCTTCTCGTCTCGAGCGCCGAGGGCCGGCTTCCCGTAACCATCCGCTCGCGCACCCGCACGCTTCGCGTGACCGGCCTGAGCCATGAAGCGCTCGAGCAGGCGGTGCGGGCCGCGCTCGAACGCGACGAACACGAGACCGACGAGAAGACGCTCGTCACGGCGCTTGCGCTCAGCGAGGGAAGCGTGCGCCGCGCGCTCGAACTCGTCTCCAATGGCGGGATCGAACTCTATGACGACATCCTTGCCGCCCTCGGCGCCCTGCCGGAGATCGAGGGCCCGGACCTCCACCGTCTCGTCGACCGGCTCGCGGGCGCGGGCGAGGCGGAGCGTTTCGATCTTTATCTTGCGCTCCTGCTCGGTCTCATCGAGCGGCTGATCCGCTTTGCGGCGACCGGGGAGGGGACGACGGCGGAGGAGCGGGAGCTTGCAGCGCGGCTATTTTCGCCCGCCAATCTCCCCGCCTGGGCCGAAGCGTGGGAAGAGATTTCGGAAGCCAAGTCCGAAGCGGCGGCCCTCAATCTCGATCGGGGCATTCTGCTGCTTCAGAGCTGGTTCCGGCTGCAGCTTGTGGCAAGGGAACATCCTGTTTAGCGAGACGCCCGAGCGCGCTTGCCCGCGGCCGGGCCTTGGGGCTATTCCTCGGTCATGGCGGACAAGCGGCCCTATTACATCACCACGGCCATCTCCTATCCGAACGACGCGCCCCATATCGGCCATGCCTATGAGGCCGTGGCGACCGACGCGCTCGCGCGCTTCCGGCGCCTCCAGGGGCGCGACGTGTTCTTCCTCACCGGGACCGACGAGCACGGCATCAAGATGCTGCAAACGGCGAAGGCGCAAGGCATCGGCCCGGTCGAGCTTGCCGATCGCAACACGCCCAAATTCCGCGACATGGTCCGCGCGCTCAACTGCTCGAACGACGATTTCATCGGCACGCGCGAAGAACGGCACAAGCGCGCGAGCCAGGAATTGTGGCGGCGCATGCAGGCGGCCGGCGATATCTATCTCGACAAATATGCCGGCTGGTACTCGGTGCGGGACGAAGCTTATTACGACGAGAGCGAGCTGAAAGCGGGCGCCGACGGCAGCAAGCTTTCGCCGCAGGGCACGCCGGTGGAATGGGTCGAGGAAGAGAGCTATTTCTTCCGGCTCTCGTCCTATCAGGACAAGCTGCTCGCCTATTACGAGGCGCATCCCGAATTCATCGGACCCGACACCCGCGCCAACGAGGTGAAGAGCTTCGTGCGCGGCGGGCTGCAAGACCTCTCGATCTCGCGCACGACCTTCGATTGGGGCATTCCCGTCCCCGGCGATCCGAAGCACATCATGTATGTGTGGGTCGATGCGCTCACCAATTACATCACCGGCGTCGGCTTTCCCGACGATCAGTCCGACGCGTTCCGGCGCTACTGGCCCGCCGACGCGCATATCATTGGCAAGGACATCATCCGCTTCCACACGGTCTACTGGCCGGCGTTCCTGATGTCGGCGGGCCTGGCGTTGCCGAGGCAGGTGTTCGGACACGGCTTCCTCTATAACCGCGGGGAGAAGATGTCGAAATCGGTCGGCAATGTCGTCGATCCGTTCACGCTCGTCGCCGATTACGGCGCCGACCAGCTCCGCTATTTCCTCTTGCGCGAGGTGCCGTTCGGCCAGGACGGGAATTACAGCCGCGAGGGCATCGTGCAACGCATCAACGCCGATCTCGCCAACGACCTCGGCAATCTCGCCCAGCGCTCGCTGTCGATGATTGCCAAGAATTGCGGGAGCAAGGTGCCGAAGCCCCGCAAGCTCACCGCGGCCGACGAAGCCATCCTCGCCTCGGCCGACGGGCTTCTGCCCCGGGTCGAGGCCGCCATCGACGCCTTCGCCATCCATCGCGCGCTCGAGATGATGTGGGCGGTCGTCGCCGACGCCAATCGCTATTTCGCGGGCGAGGAGCCGTGGGCGCACAAGAAGACCGATCCTGCGCGGATGGAGACGATCCTCTACGTGACGGCGGAGGTGACGCGCGAGATCGCCATCCTCATTCAGCCGGTCGTGCCCGAGAGCGCAAGCAAGTTGCTCGACCAGCTCGGCGTGCCCGCTTCCGCGCGCGGCTTCGCCGCGCTCGGGGCGAAGGGGCGGCTGAAACCGGGAACGGAGCTGGCGGCGCCTTCGCCCGTGTTCCCCCGCCATGTCGCAGCGGTCGACGAAGCGGCGTCGTGAGTCGTCGGACCAGTCGGACCAGCGCATAATTGCTTGATGCGGGCCTCGTCTACGCCTTCGACGAGCGCGCCGCCGATCAGGGTGCGCGGAACGGCCGTGTCGCCAAAGCGCCGGATCATGTCGGCTTGGACCGAGGCGGTCGTCGCGTCGAGGAGGCGGTAACGGATGTGGTTGCGCGCGAAGATCTCTCGGACCTGCCGGCAATAGGGGCACCACGAGGCGCTGTAGAGCACCACGCTCTTGCTGCACCCGGCCAAGACCGGGTCCGCGCCGAGGCAGAACAGCATGGCGGCGGTCGCCGCGACGCCGAGGGTGAGGCGGCTGAAAACGGTTCGCATCATTCCTTCTCCCCGTTCACTGGCGATTGGCGCCCTTGTTGTCAGGCCGGAGCAAATGCTGCACATAGGGGTGCAGGCCGACGCGGCCTACCCTAGCAGCATGAAGAATATCGGTCTTTTGTCTTTTTCGTAATGCTCGTCGATAGCCACTGCCATCTCGATTTTCCCGATCTCGGGCGCGAGCTCGACGCCGTGCTCGCCCGCGCGCGCGACGCCGGGATCGGCCCGATCGTGACCATCTCGACCCGCGTCCGCTGCTTCGATCAGCTCAAAGCCATTATCGAGGGGCAAAGGGACGTGTTCTGCTCGATCGGGACACACCCGCACAACGCCGCCGAGGAGCTCGATGTCACGGCGGCGGAGCTGGTCGAGATTGCGCGTCACCCCAAGGTGGTGGCGATCGGCGAAGCCGGGCTCGACTATCACTACGATCACAGTCCGCGCGATGCGCAGGCGAAAAGCTTCCGCACCCATATCGAGGCCGCGCGCACAACGGGACTGCCGCTCGTCATCCATGCGCGCGAGGCCGATGACGACATTGCGCGCATTCTCGAGGAGGAGAGCGCCAAGGGCGCGTTTCCCTTCGTGCTGCATTGCTTCACGAGCGGCGCCGAGCTTGCGCGGCGGGGGCTTGCGCTCGGCGGCTACGTCTCCTTCTCCGGCGTCGTCACGTTCAAGAATGCAGGCGCACTCCGCGACATCGCAGCCGAGGTGCCGGAGGACCGTCTCCTGGTCGAGACCGACGCGCCTTATCTCGCGCCCGAGCCGATGCGGGGCAAGACCAACGAGCCTGCTTACGTCGCCCATGTCGCGGCGCGGCTTGCGGCCCTGCGCGGTCTCAGCGAGACCGACCTCGCGCGCCGCACCACGGAGAATTTCTTCAGCCTTTTCAAGAAGGTGCCGCGCGACTTGCAAACGATGCCGCAAAGCGCCGCATGAGCCTCACATTCACCATTCTCGGCTGCGGCACGTCGGGCGGCGTGCCCCGCATCGGCAATCATTGGGGCGCATGCGATCCCGCCAATCCCAAGAACCGGCGCAAGCGCTGCGCGCTCCTCATCGAACGGAACGGCGCGAACGGCCAGACCTCGGCTCTGGTCGATACCACGCCCGATTTGCGCCAGCAGCTCCTCGATGCCGGCACGACTTGGCTCGACGGCGTGCTCTACACCCACGACCACGCCGATCACACCCACGGCATCGACGATCTGCGCCAGGTCGCCTATAACGGCAATCGCCGCGTCGATGTCTACCACGACGCGACGACCGGCAGGCAGCTCCGCGCGCGTTTCGCCTATTGTTTCGACACGCCGGCGAAGAGCGAATACCCGGCGATCCTCAAGAGTCACGAGATCCGCGCGGGCGAAGCTGTCCGCATCGACGGTGCCGGGGGCGGGATCGAAGCGCTGCCGTTCCGGCAAATCCACGGCTCAGGCGCGACGCTCGGCTTCCGCTTCGGCGGCCTCGCCTATTCTCCGGACGTGAGCGATTTCCCTGAAGAGTCGCTCGAAGCGCTGACGGGACTCGAGGTTTGGATCCTCGATGCGCTCCGTTACAAGCCGCATCCGAGCCATCTCTCGCTGGAGCAGGCGCTCGGCTGGATCGCGCGCATGAAACCGAAACGCGCGGTTCTCACCCATATGCATGTCGATCTGGACTACCAACAGCTCAAGGCCGAGCTCCCCGAAGGGGTCGAGCCCGCCTATGACGGCATGGTACTGACCGAAGACGGGTAGAGGGTTACAGCTCGACGATCTGTCCGGTTTCGGCGAAGTCGGGCATGGCGAGGGGAATGAACGCTTCGGCCACCTGTTCCGCTGCGGGGAGCTTCGACGGATCCTCTCCGGGATAGGCCTCGGCACGCATCCGCGTCGCGGTCGCGCCGGGGTCGATCAGGTTCACCTTGATCGCGCTGTCGCTCGTCTCGTTGGCGTAGGTCTTGGCGAGCGTCTCTAGCGCGGCCTTGGTCACGGAATAGGGGGCCCAGTAGGCGCGGCCCGAGCGCGCGACGCCGGAGGTGACGAAAATCACCCGGCCGGCACTGGAGCGGCGCAGCAGCGGGTCGAGCGTGCGGATGAGCCGCCAATTGGCGGTGACGTTGACGGCGAGGGTCTTGTCCCAAAGCTCCGACGCGACATGGGTGAGGGGAGAGAGCCGCTCCAGAATGGCGGCATTGCCCACCAGCACGTCGAGCCTGCCGAAACGCTCATAGAGCGAGGGCCCGAGCGCGTCGATCGCCTTGCCGTGGGCGAGATTGAGCGGAATGAGGGTGGACTTGCCGCCTGCCGTCCTGATGCGATCGTCAACCTCTTCGAGCGCCTTCCGCGTTCGGGCGAGCAACAAGACATGGGCGCCCTCGCGGGCGAAGGCGAGCGCAACCGCGCGACCGATGCCGCGCGAAGCGCCGGTAATGAGCGCGATGCGGTCTTTGAGCCGCCCCGAACTCAACCGACTTCGGCGAGGAAGGAAAGCTGCTTCTGCTGCGGCGGTCCTTCGCGGTCCCGCAGCCGCGTCGGATACTCGCCGGTGAAGCAATGGTCGGTGAATTGGGGATGAGCGTTGTCGCGGCCGTCGAAGCCCATGGCCTTGTAGATACCATCGACCGAGAGGAAGGCAAGCGAGTCGGCACCGATGAAGGCGCGCATCTCCTCGAGGCTCCGATGGGCCGCGAGCAACTTGTCCTGGTCGGGCGTGTCGATGCCGTAGAAATCGGGATGGGTGATCGGCGGGCTCGAAATCCGCATATGCACTTCGCTCGCCCCCGCCTCGCGCATCATCTGCACGATCTTCACCGAAGTCGTGCCGCGCACCACGCTGTCGTCGATCAGCACGACGCGCTTGCCTTGGATCTGGCCTTCATTGGCGCTGTGCTTCAGCTTTACGCCAAGCTGGCGGATGCGCTGCTCCGGCTCGATGAAGGTGCGGCCGACATAGTGATTGCGGATGATGCCGAATTCGAAGGGCAGGCCCGAGACCTGGGAATAGCCGATGGCCGCGGGCACGCCCGAATCGGGGATGGGCACCACCACGTCGGCGTTGGCCGGCGCCTCGCGCGCCAATTGCCGGCCCATCTCCTTGCGGACCTCGTAGACCGAGCGGCCGCCGACGATGGAATCGGGCCTGGCGAAATAGATGTATTCGAAGATGCAGAGCCGGGCGGGATAGCTCGGCACGAAGCGATGACTCTCGACGCCCTCGTGGGTGATGACCACGACCTCGCCGTTCTCCACCTCGCGCACGAACTCGGCGCCAATGATGTCGAGCGCGCAAGTCTCAGAGGCGAGCACCCACGCCTCGCCGAGCTTGCCAAGCACGAGCGGCCTGATGCCGAAGGGGTCGCGCGCGCCGATCAGCTTCTTATGCGTGAGGCCGACCAGGGCATAGGCGCCTTCGACCTGGAGCAGGGCTTCGATGAACTGCTCGACGAAACGCTGCTTCTCGCTCCGCGCGACGAGGTGGAGGATGACCTCGGTGTCGGTGGTCGATTGGCAGATCGCGCCGCGCTTGATGAGCGATTCGCGCAACGTCAGCGCGTTGGTCAAATTGCCGTTATGGGCGAGGGCAAAGCCGCCCGAGTCGAGATCGACGAAGAGCGGCTGCACGTTGCGCATGACCGGATCGCCGCAGGTCGAATAGCGCACATGGCCGATGGCCATGTCGCCCGCCAGGCGGTCGATCACGGGGCGCGAGGTGAAATGGTCGCCGACGAGGCCGAGGCGGCGTTCGGTATGGAAATGGTGCCCGTCGAAGCTGACGATGCCGGCCGCTTCCTGGCCGCGATGCTGAAGGGCGTGCAAGCCGAGCGCCGTGAGCGCCGCGGCATCGGGATGATTGATGATGCCGAAGACGCCGCACGCCTCGTGCAGACGGTCCTCTTCGAGCCAGTCCGGCTCCCTGGTCAGAACGTTCTCTGTCACGGGCCTCAAGCCTCCTCCTGGTAAATAAGTGCGCGAGAAAGCGCTTCAATGGCACGCGACGCGACAGAATTGCTTGAACGTTAAACTCATGACGGCTGGTCCGGCTGGGCCTGCGCGGGCGCCTCGGGCGCGGCCTCCGGCGGCTGAGCCGGGGGCTGCTGCCCCTCGGGCTGACC
>DATEMT010000251.1:0-8106 GCA_035275445.1 Methyloceanibacter sp.
GCACGCCAAGCGCCCCGCATGCTCTCATTCTGGCGCCCACGCGCGAGCTCGCGAGCCAGATCCTCGAGCGCCTCGCCGCCTACGGGCGGCGCCTGCCGCTCAAGAGCGCGGTGATCTTCGGCGGCGTCAACCAGCATCACCAGGTGAAGGCGCTGAAAGCGGGCATCGACATTCTCGTCGCCACGCCCGGGCGGCTGCTCGATCTTTGCCAGCAGCGCCATGTCCGGCTCGACCAAGTCGCGATCCTCGTTCTCGACGAGGCCGACCGCATGCTCGACATGGGCTTCATCCACGACGTGCGCAAGATCGTCGCGCTGTGCCGGCGCGAGCGTCAGACGCTGCTGTTCTCGGCGACCATGCCGCCGCCCATCGCCAAACTCGCTCATGACATTCTCGATCACCCCGCCCGCATCGATGTCGCCCCCGCCAAGATTGCGGTCGAACGCATCGATCAGCGCGTCTACTTCGTCGGCGCCAAGGAAAAGCGCGCGTTGCTCGAAGCCCTCCTCGCCGATCAGGCCATGGACAGGGTGCTGGTCTTCACCCGCACCAAGCGCGGCGCCGATCGCGTATGCCGCAGTCTGATGCAGGCCGGGATCAGCGTCGCGGCACTGCATGGCAACAAGGCGCAGAACGCGCGCGTGCGGGCGCTCGATGATTTTCGCAGCGGCCGGGTGCGCGTTCTCGTGGCAACCGATATCGCCGCGCGGGGCATCGACGTTCCCAACATCTCTCATGTGGTCAACTACGAGCTGCCGAACGAGCCGGAAAGCTATGTGCACCGCATCGGCCGCACCGCGCGCGCCGGAGCCGGAGGCGCCGCCTTGTCTCTGTGCGATGCCAGCGAGCGGCCCCATCTTCAAGCGATCGAGCGCCTGATGCGTGCGCCGGTCGCCGTCGCGGACCACCGTCTCGCCGTCGCGGCCCCTGCGGCACCGCGCCAATCGGGACGAGGGCAAGCGCCCGCCCCTGCCAAGCCGCGCCGGCGTTCCCGTCGCCGTCGCTTTGCCGGCGTTCGTCAACCCGCGTTCGCGCCCGCCAACGGCGCTCGCGCCCTGGGAGATTCGATATGAGCAAGTTTTCGTCAGGCACGTCCTCGGCGCGGCGCAACGCCGAAGCCCTGCTGAGCAAGAGCCAAAAGCGCGAGTCGAGCCTCAAGCTCGAGCAGGCGCAGGAGCATGAGGCCATGATGCGGAAGACGGCGAGGCTGCGCGAGCTTCGTCTCGCCAAGGAAGAAGAAGACAAGAAGTTGCAGGAAGCAACGCCGGCCCCGGCAAATCGGCCCGTCAAGCCGCGCCGGTCGCGACAGACCTAGAGACCTGCCGACGCGGAGTTGAGACATGCCTTTCAAGCCGAACTACAACCAGCAGCGCGCGGATCGCAACCGGTCCAAGGCGCAAAAGAAGCAGGAGAAGCTGAAGCGCCTCGAAGCGGAAACGGCGAGGCGCAAAGCGGCGCGCGGCGAAACCCCGGATCCCGACAGGACGCAAGAGGACGCGTAAGCGCGAGGACAGTGACCATGGCCAGGAAACAACAAGCCCGCCCGTCAGGCTTTGTGCTTTTCGACGTCTGCTACGAGGACGGCACGCAGACCTCGAACCGCAAGGTTCCGGCCGCCGATCTCGGCGGTCTCGACGGCGATCTGCCTGCCCGCACTTTTGTCGAAGCGCAGGATCGTGAGATCGGCTCGGTGTCGGGACGACCGCGCGGCCGGATCAAGTCGATCGCGCGTTCGCGCGCCGCATCGCGAGCCGCCGCCCAGAAATAGGGCAAGCGCAAGCGCCCTGCCCCGGGAGCACGACCGTTGAGACGGCAAAAAGCCCTCGTCGTTGACGAGGGCTTTTGCGCTCCGGGACTTGCAGTTCCCGCTTAGTAGTAGCCGGTGCAGTTGTAGTAGCGGTTCCACCAATAGGTGCTGCCGGTGGCTACGGCGTTGCGATAGAGCCAGTTGCATCCGCCGCCATAGCCATAGCCGTAGGCGATGTAGGGCCAGCCGTAGAACCGGCGATAGTTGTGACCGTAGTTTTTGTAACGGTTGTAATTTTTGTAGTTGTTGTAATTGCCGTAGTTTTTGTAGCGATTGTAGTTGCCGTGGTACTTGCCGCCTTTGTAGTTGGACCAGTTGTTGCCGCCGCCCCGATAGGCGTAGGACCGGTTCCCGCCGCCGCGGTAAGCCTTGAATCCGCCGCCACCGCCGCCGCGGCTGATATGGCCGCCGCCAAAGCTGCGGCCGGCGCCTTTGAAGCCGCCGCCGCCGCCACCACGGCCGCCGCCTCGACCGACAAGCGTCACGTCACTCTGGCTAACGTCGCTCTTCAAGACCGGCAGAGAGATTGCCTGCGCCGATCCTGAAACAAAAGATGCGGCGAACAGCGCTGCGACAGCAGCGGCCGCCACGGTTAACTTTGTTCTCATGGATCGATTCCTTCAGAAAGGTGGTTCGCTGAACAACGTGCGGGGCACACGCTAGGTTCCGATGGTGTCGCGCTGGACTTTGTGAGCGCCGGCACCAGGAAAGCTCAGCCTACTCCTTAAACGTGGGTATCAATAGCCGTATCTCAGCCGCAACGGCCATGAGAGGGCGCCGGCCAAGCGGCGATGGCGGGGCGCCATTTCCGATTTCCAGCCATCGTCGAGCCGCACGTCGGCAAATCGCAGCCGTTGCCGCCGCATCCGGTTGCCGTAGATCTGGTGGCGGTTGCCGCTCTCCTCGGGCTCGTCGAGCCGCGCCGGCAGATCGGGGGCCGCGGCGCCGAACACCGTGTGCAGCACCTCGCGCGGGGAGGATGCGACCTCCTCGTAGGAGAGACGCAAATACTGGCCCGGGTAGAGCCGGCCGAACAATTCGCAAGCGAGATTGGCGACCCACCACCCCGCCGCCGTGCGAAAGCAGCGGGGGATCGGTCGAGACAGAGCCTGCTCGATCGGCGTCGGCTGTTGCTTGCGGCGCGTCTTGATCAGGGGCAGGCGTATCGCCGACCAGCATACGGCGCGGGGGTCCCTCACCAAATGCAGCATGAAGAACCGCTCTCCGAGCAGGCGTCGAAGCCGGAACGGCGCGGTGTTCGAACCCCACGCGGTCTTGGAGGAGTCGCAGAGGATGGCGTATTTGTTTTTCACGTGCTCGAGCAGCGTCAGCACCAGAGCGTCGTGGTTCAGCGTGGCGTTGGACCCCGGCGCGAAGACGCACCAAACCGGGCAGTCCTTTGCCAACGCGCCGCAACTGCATTTGAGGTCGCGGCCGGTCCGTCCCTCGAAGCCGTTGGCGACCTCGCCGCAAGCGACCACTTGCGGATTTGCGGTCAAAAGGGACTCAAGCAACGTCGAACCGCTTTGGCCGAAGCCCCCGATATAGACCAGTCTCGCCAATTAGAGCCCTCTTCGCGTTTCCGGCTTGCAACGGGCTAAGGCGGGGAGGCTTGAAGGTCAATGGCGGCGCAAATCCGCACGCGGCGCTTCAATTCCGGTCGTGGCCGCCCGAGACCGCATCCTTCTTGGCGGTCGCGCGCGCTTCCGTGTCGTTTGCCTCGCCGCCCTCGCCCGCTTCGTCGTCTTCGCCTTTGCGGCGATGCCACCAAACGGTGAGCTGGCGGCGCCAGCGCCGCACGACGGGAAGGTCGATGGAGAGGACGAGCAGCCCGAGCGGGATCATCCAGAACCCGAGAATGGGCAGGAACCCGACAAGACCGCCGAGGACGAGAAGAATGCCGATGCCGATGCGGACGGCTTTCGACTGCGGCAGATGCCAGTGGCGATCGAAGATGCGGATCTTGTGGGCCATGGGCTCCGGGGCAGGTTTGACCAAAGCCGGAGATAAGGACTTGCGTGCGAAGCCGCAACCTCGATCCGGTGAACGGCTGGTTCAGGCGCGCCCGGCGCTGCCGGTCTCCTTCTTGAGAAGCCAGGTGTGGAGGCAGCCCACGCCCTTGACCTCGATCGGTCCGCGCGGCTCGAAGGCGAAGCCGTGCTCAAGCGCCTGCCGCACCGCATCGGAGACTTGAATCTCGCCGGGGAGCCCGTGCGATTCGAGCCGCGAGGCCAGATTCACCGTCTCGCCCCAGACGTCGTAGGAGAATTTGTTGCTGCCGATGACGCCCGCCATGAGCGGGCCGCTGGCGATGCCGGCCCTGATCCTGAGATCGACGCCGTGCGCGGCCGAGAGCCGCTCGACGAGATCGGGCAAGAGCAGCGCCATGCGGGCGAGCCGGCTCAAATGGTCGGGCTGCTCCCGGCTTACGCCCGCGACCGCGAGATAGCCGTCGCCGATGGTCTTGATCTTCTCGACGCCATGCGCGGCGGCGAGGAGGTCGAACTCAGTGACGATGCGGTCGAGCAGCGCGACGGTGCGCTCGACGCCGAGCGTCTGGGCAAGCTCGGTGAAGCCGACGAGATCGGTGAAGAGGACCGACGCCTCGCCGATACTGTCGGCAACCTTGGCGTCGGGGCGCGCCTTGAGGCGCTCGGCAATCGCCTCAGGCAGAATATTGGCGAGCAGCGCATCGGCCTCGGCGCGGGCACGGTCGGCCACGGTGAAGGCGTAGCCGACGATGAGAGCGATGATGGTGAAGGTAGTCGCGGCCGAGGAGACGTAGAGACTGTCGAGTAGCGCGGGATCGGCGACGATGCGCGCGTGCTCCGGCGGATACAGGAACCAGGAGACGACATGCAATACGAACCCGAGCGCGATCACCGAAATCACGAGCCCGATGCGATTGAGCCCGACGACGGCAAAGGCGACGGCGGCGGCGATGATGAAATTGATCTGAATGCCGGAATCGTGGCCGAGCTCGCGCACGAAGAAGGAGAGCGCAACGTATTCGGCGAAGCAGATGATGAGCGCGGCGGCGATGTCGCTGATGCGGTGGGCGAGCGGCGCGCTGAGCGCGACGACGGCGAGCGCGACATTGACGGCGATCAGCGGCCAGTAGGTGCCGACGCCGTAGGCGGCGAACACGAAGGAGTAGACCACCGAGAAGACGGCGATGGTGAGCGCCATGAGATTGACGATGGCGAGGCGCCGGCGCACCGAACGCGGGTAAAGCTCCGTGCCGAACTGGGCGAAGCGGCCGAGCGGACCGCGCCAGGCGAAGGGCGCATCGCTGGGGCCGGGGGTTTCGCGTTTGCTCATGGGCAAGGGGCGGGCAACGAGGTCGCGGGATGGTATAGGAGCTTCGCCCCGGGCACCATCGGCCGACATTCCAGCCAAATGGGGCCAGATAGGCCCGCGCGGCCGGGCCGGCCGCCAAAGCTCTGGAAAGGCCCCTGCCCTTTTGCTATCAAGCGCTATGCGGCGCGCTCCAAACAGAGATGCGCCCTGATCCCCGGTAGCTCAGCAGGTAGAGCAAGCGGCTGTTAACCGCTGGGTCGCTGGTTCGAATCCGGCCCGGGGAGCCATTTCTTTCGGGCTTAGCCACAAAAACCAGCCTCGGCGAACAGTCCTTGGGGGACATCTGAGGCTTCCTGGCGCGCAAGGGAAGCCCCGATCGATTTGTTCGGCCGGGGCTTCTCGCAGAGACCTACGCGGTCATCTTCCGTTTTGGTTCGAAGATGAGCCGAAGGATGCCGATCAATATAGCGCGGGGGGTAATGCGCCCTTTGATCGGCTCGCGCGCCGCGCCACCTGCGACAGCTTCCAATTCGATGAGGGTAAGATCACGCATGAACTGTCTCCTGTAACCCGCAATATTGCGGGCACATAAGCTTGCGCCTATTCGCGATTGAATCTCAGCCCGGCTGATCGATCGTGCCTAACGAAGCGATCACACGATCCGCGGGAGCCTTGGCTTTTTGGAGTCGATTTATCGACAAATTGGATCGTGTCGATATTGATGCCTCAACCGATTCACGACATAGCCACAGGCGAAGCAAGTTTGGGGGGCGCCCCGGGTGCGGGCTCGCTCTCAAGTTGGAACGCCCGCCAAAGCAAAAACCCGCAGAGGAGAGAAACCGCATGAAGCGATTGATGGAACAGCTTGGCAATCACTTCATCGGGCTGTGGCGGTATCGCGTGTACGGCGAGCGCCGCTATTACATTTGTACCTTCGAGATCAACGGCGACTATTTCGACAGCCGCCAGCGCGTCACGCCCGAGGCGGCGCTGCGCGAGGCGCTCAAGACGTTGGAGGCGGAACGGAAGAAACGCGGGAGCAAAGATCGGGCTTGAGCTCGATCCTTGTTGGTCTGCGCGGCGCGAACCCGGAACGCGTTACAGCAGGTTGCCGATATAGGGGTAAGGATCGGCGCAGTATTTGTACTGGGTGCGGCAGCGGGTGGAGCAGCGAAGCATGTCCGGGCAGCGCGCAAGGCAAAGATCGTAGCGATGCTTGCAGAAGGTTGAGGCGGCTTCTGCCTGGCTTGCGCCAAAGCCGAGCCCGGCAGCGGCGAGCGTCAATCCCGCGGCCAAGACGACAATCAGGGTCTTCATAGCGTTCTCCTCACGGCGGCGCGGTGCCGGCCACTCCCTGCCACCGAGTGAAATCGTCAGTAGTTGCCCTGGCGCTTCTTCTTGCGGTAGCCGAGCGCCGGGGTGTTATCGGCGACGCAGTTCGCGACCCACGCCTCCTTTCCGCCCTTGGGATCGAGCGCGGGCCTCACATAGTCGGCCTGCTTCCAGCACCAGAAATAGACGTCATCGGACCCGGCCGCCGCCGGGGGTGTCATCGAAGCCAAGGCCATGAGGGCAACGCCCGCGCCAATCGCCATAGATCTCATTTGCATCACCTCCAAAAACGTTGGGGACGGATCATACGCCTGCCCCTCATCTATGCGCGCATTGGAAGGGCGGCAAGTCCGGGGCCTAAGGCTTCATCGCCGTCAGGCTGTTTGACTCTCCAAGCCGCCGATGTAGTTTGCGCGGCGAACCGGGGGCGGTTCTTGGGTCTCCTGCCAATAACCTTAAGCGAGTTGAAACGATGCGCGCGATCAGTCTGACCGTCAGTGCCGGTGCGGCACTTGCGCTCTGCGTCTTCGGTCCCGTTTCGGGCGAGGCCGCCGACAAGCCGTTCACCGACGTTGTCGGTTACTGTCAGGCGGTGAGCACCGTCGATGCGCCCGATGCGCGCTACACCGGGCCCGCCGTGCCGGACTGGATGATCGGCGCGCTCTACAGCAAGGACGAGCTCAAGGCCCAAAAGAAGGCCAAGGTCGATCCCGCGCGCGCCGTGGTGTGGCGCTGCATGGGCGGCAAGGTCTTCGCTTGCGTGCAAGGCAACAGCCCGATCTGCGGCAAGGCAAATCAGGAGATGGCGCCGACCAAGGCCATGCGCGAATTCTGCGCGGGCCAACCAAACGCCGAGGTCATCCCGCTCGCGGTGATCGGCCACGAGAACCCTATGATCTACGACTGGCAGTGCCGGGGCAAGAAGCCCGCCATCGCGCGGCAAATCTTCACCGTCGATGCACAAGGGTTTCCGACCGAGCTGTGGAAGGACATCGCCCCGGCGCAGAACTAGCCGCGACGGACCCGCGTCATCACCCCGCTCTCCCCTCTCCCTCGAGGGAGAGGGCTTGGCGGCGTCAGGCCGGGACGGCCTCGATCACGGCCATGGGGCGGGCTGTCGGCACGATGCGGCTGAGGCGAAAGCCCGAAGCGGCGAACAGCGCCGCGAACTCTTCTTCCGTGCGCTCCTTCCCGCCCTCGGTGACGACGAGCATCTCGATGTCGAGCAGCTTGGCGGGCGTGGGTCCCTTCTCGCCGGTCACCACCAGCTCGCACAGCAGCACGCGCCCGTGCGGGGGGAGCTTCGCGCGCATCAGGTCAAGGATGGTTTTGCAATGCGCATCGCTCCAGTCGTGGATGATGTGCTTCATGATGTAGGCGTCGCAATTGTCCGGCACACGCTCGAAGAAGCTCCCCGCGTCCAACGCGACGCGGTCCTCGCGGCCCGTGAACCGGTCCTTCGGCACCGACGCGATCACCTCGGGCCGGTCGAACAGCACGCCGTGCAGGCGCGGATTGGCCGCAAGGATCGCGGCGAGCAAGAGGCCGTGGCCACCGCCGACATCGGCAATGCGGCCGATGCCGGAAAAATCGTAAGCCTCGACGACCGCTTTCGCCACGCGCCCGCTCCCTTGGCTCATGGCGTTCTGAAACGTCTCGCATTGCGA
>DATEMT010000252.1:0-9736 GCA_035275445.1 Methyloceanibacter sp.
AACGCCGAGGGCATGCGCACGACACCGTCGATGGTGGCCTTCACCGATGACGGGGAAATCATCGTAGGACTTCCGGCCAAGCGCCAGGCCGACACCAATCCCGAAAACACCTTCTTCGCCATCAAGCGCCTGATCGGCCGCCGCTGGGACGACCCGATGGTCGAGAAGGACAAGAAGCTCGTCCCCTACAAGATCGTCAAAGCCGGCAACGGCGACGCCTGGGTCGAGTCGCACGGCAAACAATATTCGCCCTCGCAAATTTCGGCCTTCATCCTCCAGAAGATGAAGGAGACCGCGGAAACCTATCTCGGCCAGAAGGTCGACCAAGCCGTCATCACGGTGCCGGCCTACTTCAACGACGCTCAGCGCCAGGCCACCAAGGACGCCGGCAAGATCGCCGGGCTCGAAGTCTTGCGCATCATCAACGAGCCGACCGCGGCCGCGCTGGCTTACGGGCTCGAGAAGAAAGAAGGCAAAACCATCGCCGTCTACGATCTCGGCGGCGGCACGTTCGACATTTCGATTCTCGAGATCGGCGACGGCGTGTTCGAGGTGAAGTCCACCAACGGCGACACCTTCCTCGGCGGCGAAGACTTCGACATGCGTATCGTCGATTACCTCGCCAGTGAATTCAAGAAAGAGTCGGGCATCGATCTCCGCGGCGACAAGCTCGCGCTCCAGCGCCTGAAAGAGGCGGCGGAGAAAGCCAAGATCGAGCTGTCGTCGACCACGCAGACCGAGATCAACCTGCCGTTCATCACCGCCGACAAATCCGGTCCCAAGCATCTCACCATGAAGCTCACGCGGGCAAAGCTCGAGAGCTTGGTGGACGACCTCATCCAGAAGACGATCGGCCCGTGCCAGAACGCTCTCAAGGATGCCGGACTGAAACCCGCCGAGATCGAGGAAGTGGTGCTCGTCGGCGGCATGACCCGCATGCCGAAAGTGGTCGAAACGGTGAAGACGTTCTTCGGCCGCGAGCCGCATAAGGGCGTGAACCCGGACGAGGTGGTCGCCATCGGCGCCGCGATTCAGGCCGGCGTGCTGCAAGGCGACGTCAAGGACGTGCTCTTGCTCGACGTCACGCCGCTTTCGCTCGGCATCGAGACCCTGGGCGGGGTGTTTACCCGGCTCATCGACCGCAACACGACGATCCCGACCAAGAAGAGCCAGGTGTTCTCCACCGCCGAGGACAATCAGAACGCGGTCACCATCCGCGTGTTCCAGGGCGAACGCGAGATGGCGGCCGACAACAAGCTGCTCGGGCAGTTCGATCTCGTCGGCATCCCGCCGGCGCCGCGCGGCGTGCCGCAGATCGAAGTGACCTTCGACATCGACGCGAACGGCATCGTCAACGTCTCGGCGAGCGACAAGGCGACCGGCAAGGAGCAGTCGATCCGCATCCAAGCCTCGGGCGGCCTGACCGATGCCGATATCAATCGCATGGTGAAGGAAGCCGAGAGCCACGCCGAGGACGACAAGAAGCGCCGCGAACTGGTCGAGGCGCGCAATCAGGGCGAGGCGCTGATCCATTCGACCGAGCGGATGTTGAAGGATTTCGGCGACAAGGTCGCGGCCGGAGACAAGGCCGCGGTCGAGGCGGCGGCGACCGATCTCAAGACGGCGATCCAGGGCGAGGACAAGGACGCGATCAAGCAGAAGGTCGATGCGCTGGCGCAGGCCTCGATGAAGCTTGGCGAGGCCATGTATCAGGCGAGCCAAGGCGCTCAGGCCGCGGGCGGCGGATCCGCAGACTCCGCCGGCGCCGGTCCCGACGACAAGGTGGTCGATGTCGATTTCGAAGAGGTCAAGGACGACGACAGCAAGAAGTCGGCCTGACGCAGTGATACGGCAAGGGCGCCGGGCCGCTTCGGCCCGGCCCTTGAGCCCAACAGTAGAGGCTTAGGCGCGAGGCGGCGGGGACGGGCGCCGAGGCCGGAGGGGCGATGGCTAAACGGTGCTACTATGACGTACTTGGCATAGGCCGCGGCTCTCGCGACAGCGAGATCAAAGCTGCCTTTCGCCGTATGGCCAAGGAATGCCATCCCGACCGCTGCAACGGCGACCCCCACGCCGAGAAACGCTTCAAGGAAGTCAATGAGGCCTACGAGGCCCTGAAAGACCCGCAGCGCCGCGCCGCCTACGATCGCTTCGGCCACGCCGCCTTCGAGCCGGGCCTCGGCGGCGGCGGCGCGCACGGCTTCGGCGCCGATTTCTCGGCATCGATGTCGGAGATGTTCGACGATCTGTTCGGCGAGTTCATGGGCCAGCGGCGCCCGCGCCAGCGTTCGGGCCGCGAGCGCGGCTCCGACCTCCGCTACAACATGGAGATCACCCTCGGCGAAGCCTATCAGGGCAAGACGGCGCAGATCCGCGTGCCGACCAGCGTCACCTGCGAGAGCTGTTCGGGCGGCGGCGCCAAGGCCGGCACCTCGCCCACCACCTGCCGCACTTGCAATGGCGCCGGCAAAGTGCGCGCGAGCCAAGGCTTCTTCACCATCGAGCGCACCTGCCCCACATGCCAGGGCCGCGGCCAAACCATCGAGACGCCCTGCCCCTCATGCACCGGCACGGGCCGCGTCACCCGCGAGCGGACGCTGTCGATCACCATCCCCGCCGGGGTCGAGGACGGGACGCGTATCAGGCTCGCGGGCGAAGGCGAAGCGGGGTTGCGCGGCGGGCCGCCCGGCGACCTCTACATCTTCCTCTCGATCAAGCCGCACGAATTCTTCCAGCGCGACGGCGCCGATCTCTTCTGCCGCGTACCGATCGCCATGACGACGGCGGCGCTCGGCGGCCAGATCGAAGTGCCGACCATCGACGGCGGCAGGACGCGGGTGAAAATTCCGGAAGGAACCGAAGGCGGCAAGCAGTTCCGCCTCAAGGACAAGGGCATGCCGGTGCTGCGCTCGCGGCAGCAGGGCGATCTCTATATCCAGGTCGAGGTCGAGACGCCGAAGAACCTGTCGCGCAAGCAGCGCGACCTGCTGAAGTCGTTCGAGGAGGCATCGAGCGCGAGCACGAGCCCGGCTTCGACCGGGTTCTTCGCCCGCGTTAAGGATTTCTTCGAAGGCATTCGCGAGTAGTTAAGCGCTACCCCAACGCTCCTTTCTTCACGTAAAGTGCCGGGCGGAGCCTAACCCGCAGGGAAGCCTTCGATGCGACTCCTCTTCTTCGCCGGCAGCACGCGCGAAGGCTCGTTCAACCGGAAGCTCGCAGCACTTGCCCATCACATCGCCGCCGCCAACGGCGTCGAGGCGGTGCTGGTGGAGCTCAAGGACTATCCGATGCCGCTCTATAACGGCGACCTCGAAGCCAAGGAGGGACCGCCGGAGCGAGCGCGCGCGTTCAAGGCGCTGCTTGCGGAGTATCAGGGCGTCTTCATCGCGAGCCCCGAATACAATTCCTCGGTCACGCCGCTGCTCAAGAACACGCTCGATTGGGTGAGCCGCATCAAGCGCGAGGGCGACGGCGAAAGCGGGATCGAAACGTTCCGCTCGCGCGTGTTCGCCATCTCGGGCGCCTCGCCCGGCTATTACGGCGGCATGCGCAGCCTGCTGCACTTGCGCCAGATCCTCGAAATCGGCATCGGCGCCAGCGTCATTCCGCAGCAGATCGCCGTGCCGCGCGCGATGGACGCTTTCGAAGCCGATGGCAGTCTCAAGGACAAGGCGCAGCAGACCCAGTGCAAGACCGTGGTCGAGGCGCTCGCCGTCGCGGCACGGAAGTTCCTGTCGTGATGGAAGCCAAGGACCGGCTGATCGTCGCGCTCGATGTTCCAAGCGCCGAAGAGGCGCGGTCTCTGATCGAGACGCTCGGCGACAGCGTCGGCGTCTACAAGGTCGGGCTCGAGCTTCTGTTCGCGGGCGGATTTGCGCTTGCCGAAGAGCTTGCGCGAAAGCGGCGGCCGGTCTTCATCGACGCCAAGCTCTCCGACATCGAGGCGACGGTGGAGCGGGCGACCGCCGCGATTGCGCGGGCGGGGGCGTCGTTCCTCACCGTGCATGCGCTCGACGCCAAGACCCTCAAAGCGGCGGTACGCGGACGGGGCGACAGCGCTCTCAAGCTTCTCGGCGTGACCGTGCTCACCAATCTCGAGCCTGCCGATCTGATCGAGCAGGGCATCGACCATCCCTTGCCTGACGTCGTGAAGCACCGGACCGCGCTCGCGAGAGAAGCGGGCCTTGACGGGGTGATCGCCTCGGGACGCGAGGCGGCCGAGATTCGCCGAGATGCGGGCAGCGATTTCCTAATCGTGACGCCGGGGGTGCGGCAAGCGGACAGCGCGGCGCAGGACCAGGCCCGTGCGGTGACGCCGGAGCAGGCGATCAAAGCCGGCGCCGATTATCTCGTGGTCGGGCGGCCGATCACCCGGGCGGCCGATCCGCGCAAGGCGGCCGATGCCGTCGTGGCCGAGATCGCCGAAGCGCTATCGCGCTAACGCAGCGAGGCGCGTTTCAATCAAGGGCGCAAGCTTGCTTGCCTCGCCCTCGATCGCGACCTGCTTCAGCCGCGACTTCGTCCCGTGCATGACCGCGACGCGCGAGGCCTGAAGCTCGAGCCAGGCGGCGATCAGCTTGACGAGCGCGGCGTTGGCGCGGCCGCCTTCCGGCACCGCCCGCACCCGCGCCTTCAGCACCGTCTCGCCGCCGAAATCGGCAAGGCCTTCGATCGCGTCGCGCGAGGATTTCGGCGTCAGCCGCACCTTCAGCACGACGCCGGATTTGGTCGGCTGGACTTGCAGGCGGCGCGCCGGGCTCAAAGCCCCGGAGCGGGCGTGACCGCGGGCAGGATCCAGCCCACCAGCACGACATCGCGAATGAAGATCAGGAACAAGATCAGAATGACCGGCGAGATGTCGATGCCGCCGAGATTCGGCAGCACGCTCCTGATCGGGCGAAGCGCGGGCTCGGTCACCCGGTAGAGCATGTCGGCGATCTGATAGACGAACCGGTTGTGGGTGTTGAGCACGTTGAAGGCGATGAGCCAGCTCAAGATGGCGCCGATGATGACCACCCAGATATAGAGGTCGATGACAAGGACGAGAAATCCGATCAGGGGCACCATCAATAGTCTCCGTCGTTTGGCCAGGCTCTTGGGCCAGGATCATGTAGCGGAGAGGCGGCGGCCTGGGCAAGCCTCGGCTCGCTTGACAGGGCTTTGGGCCGATCCCTAAATGCCCCGACCGATGGGGCCGTAGCTCAGTTGGGAGAGCGCAGCAATCGCACTGCTGAGGTCACCGGTTCGATCCCGGTCGGCTCCACCATCCCTCTTCGGTTTCCTATGGATGACAGATGGATGGCAGGTTGTTGCATGAAGGCTACAGCGCAGGCCGATCGTCCTTCTGCGGCAATAAAGGCACTGCCAAGGCACGCGTAACGGGTATTACTCTTTCGCGTCTTGGCATTGGTGAGGGAGGCGTTCCGATGAACTCGTATTGGCGCGGCTCGGCGCTGGCACTGATTGCGGCGGGTTTTTGCTTGGCGTTTGGCGCTCCAGCGCAGGCAGGTTGCGTTGTGGTGTCGGGAACGGCGGATGGCATAGACCAGGAGACGGCGGTCAGTCGCTCGCAAAATGCACTCGATGACTACGTCAAGCAGTACAAAGCGACCAAGCATCTCGGTGCGACCAAGGTCAGCGCCATGCGCGTGGAGCCGCAACCCTATTGGCGCGACAGCGTCAGCGATGACCAGTTCTGTTTCGGCATTCATTGCGGCTACTACAAGCCGGATATCGTGACCGCGCGCTCGCACACGATCTGCTGGCATGGGGTGGTATCGCCCTATGTGTGCACGTCCGGCGCCAAACTCTGCTGGTAGCTGTCGCTCCGCAGGCGTTTAACCGCGAGAATCAGCTAGGCGGCGAGGCTCGGGCCGTCGTCCGAAGCGGCGTTGCTGCGCGTGCCTCCACTCGCGCTTCCGCGCTCGGCGAGAGCGCGCGGCAATTGCAGATTGCCCGCGGCGTCGCGCACCCGGAACATCCACCCCATCAGCGGCACGATGAGAAAATCGGGGGTGAAACGCCGCAGGAAGAGGCTGATGTGATTGAACCAGCCGACGACGATGGTCTTCCGCCCGCGCATGAACCTGCGATAGCCGATGCGGGCGACGTCCTCGGCGGTCTTCACTGGGAAGAGCTGCACGTAGCGTGAATATTCCGCACCCGCCTTGGCGTGCATCGCGGTCACAACCGCGCCCGGCGCAAGCGAGGCGACGCGCACGCCCGTCCCCATCGTCTCATAAGCGAGCGCGCGGGTGAGCGAAAGCACGAAGGCCTTGCCGGCGGCGTAGGCCGCCTGATAGGGCACCGGCATGAAGCCTTCGACCGAGGCGACGTTGAGAATCCCGCCGCGGCGTCGGGCGATCATGCCGGGAAGAAAGCGGCGCACGAGATCGACCACCGCGCGCACGTCGAGATCGACGATCTGCCGGAGCTTCGCCGGGCTCTGGTCCTGGAAGAAGCCCGCCGCCATGATCGCGGCGTTGTTGACGAGAATATCGGCGTAGAGGCCGCGGCGCGCCAGCGCCTCCTCGACGGCATCGCAGCCCTCGACCGTGCCGAGATCGGCCGCGACGAATTTCACCTCGACATCGTGCGCCTTCGACAGCGCCTTCGCGACCGTGGCGAGCGCCGTCTCGTCGCGCGCGACAAGAAAGAGGACATGGCCCGCGCGGGCGAATTCCTCGGCCAGCGCCTTGCCGAGCCCTTGCGTCGCGCCAGTGACGACGACCGCGGGAGCGACCGGTTCGACCCGTTTGCTGATTTCGTTCATAACCGATCCCGAATGCCGCGCATCCACCAAAGGTTAATGTAGGAGGTCCCCGGTCTCCCGGCTAGAATAGCCAACGCGCCTTGGAAGCGCGAGTGTCATCGTACTGTCCCGCGAGCTTTCCCTTGGGTCCGATCGTCTCCTTGCGTTCCCGCCTTCTGCTCTTTTCGGCCTTCATCATCGCGACACAAGGTGGCGCCAATGCGGCCCCTACGCTCGCCGAGTCCGTCAAGCAAGCGGATGCGCGATATCTCGCGGCGCCCGATATCCCGAGCAGCGACAGCGCGCCGAAAATCGAGGCCGGCGACGGCAACGACGACACCGCAGCGGCGCCCCGGGAGATCGCGCAAGGGCCGATCAGGGCCGTGCTGAGCTACACCGAAGAAAAGAGCGGGGGCGGCGAAGGCGAGGACGACGAGCCCGTGCGCGTGCCGGTCGTCACCGTGTTTGTGGGCGACACGGACGTCGCCACGCTCAAGGGCGAGGGTTCAGGCTTCGCAGATCCGCCGGTCAGCGTGCAGATCGCCGAACTCGACGGAAGCAATCCTTATCCCGAAATCGTGGTGTCGTTCTACACCGGCGGGGCGCATTGCTGCTCCGACACGAGCGTCATCACGGCCAGTCCCGACGGCTCGAACTGGACCATTGTCGCGCTCGGCGAGTTCGACGGCGAACCGCTGCTCGCGACCGACGTGAACGGCGACGGACGCTACGAGTTCATGATCCGCGACAATGCCTTTCTCTACGCCTTCGCCTGCTACGCCTGCTCGGAGGCGCCGCTCAATTTGCTTGCCATCGACAATGGCAACGTCAAGGACGTGACGAGAGAGGAACGCTTCAAGTCCGCGCATGCCGCCTGGCTCAAGACCATGATCGCGAACGTGCCCGACGGAAGCGACGTCAACGGCTTCCTCGCCGGCTATGTCGGCGAGAAGATCCTGCTCGGCGAGGGCAAGAGTGCCTGGGACACCATGCTCGCGCATTACGACCACGCCTCCGACTGGGGGCTCGAAATCTGCGACAAGCCCTTGAACGACGACGGGGAGTGCTCGGGCGCGACGGTCAGGCTGACCTTTCCGCAAGCGCTCGAACGCATGCTTAACGAAAACGGTTATAAGATAGAGGACTGAGCCCCTAATCGGCAGAATTGACTGAAATCCGGCAATTTCTGCTCATTGTCGACTTGAACCCCGGACCAATTTCGGCCCGGCAAGCGTTTTCTTCTCGAGGAGTAACGAGTGATGGCACCCCGCGCGTTCTGGACCGGCCATTTGCGGCTTTCGCTGGTCAACATTCCGGTCAAGCTCTACCCCGCCACCACCGCGGAACGCCGCATCGAGTTCCATCAGATCCATAAGCCGACCGGCAAGCGCGTCCGCTACCAGAAGGTCGTGCCGGGCGTCGGACCCATCGAGAACGAGACGATCACCAAGGGCTACGAATACGAGAAGGGCAAATATGTCCTGGTCGACCCGGAGGAAATCGACGACCTCAAGCTCGAGGCCAAGCAGACCATCGAGCTCGTGCGCTTCGTCGATGAGGAGGCGATCGACGATCGCTACTTCGAGACGCCCTACTATCTGCTGCCCGACGGCGACTTGGCGGACGAGGGCTACTCCATCATCCAGAAGGCGTTGAAGGACACCGGCAAGATCGGCGTCGGCCAGTTCATCCTGCGCGGGCGCGGCAACATCGTTGCCATCAAGCCGTTCGGCAAGGGGCTCATGCTCGAAGTGCTGCGCCATGCCAACGAAATCCGCGCGGCCGAGCCCCTGTTCAAGGAAATCACCGAAGTGAAGGCCGACAAGGAAGCGCTCGATCTCGCCAAGGAGCTGATCAAGCGAAAGACCGGCAAGTTCGAGCCCGAGGCCTTGAAGGACGCCTACAGCGAAGCGGTGTGGGAATTGATCCAGGCCAAGCTCGAAGACCGCGCGCCCGAGATCGTGACCGAGATGCCGGGAAGCGCCAAGGTCATCAACATCATGGACGCGCTGAAGCGGTCAGTCGGGCAGAAGGGCGCGGCCGCGAAGGCGGCGCCGAAGCGCGGCGCGGCATCGGCGCGGGGAAGCGGCAAGAAGGCGGCGAAGGGCGCGCCAAAGCGGAAATCGGCTTAAAGCCATGGCTCGCGCCGGAGGCCGCGATCTCCTCGCCACCTACAAGGCGAAACGGGATTTCGCCAAGACGCCCGAGCCCAAGGCCAAGGTCAAGCCCAAGGGCGGCGACAGCTTCGTGATCCAGAAGCACGAGGCGCGCCGCACCCATTTCGATTTCAGGCTCGAACATGACGGGGTGCTGAAGAGCTGGGCCGTCACCAGGGGCCCGAGCCTCGATCCGAACCAGAGGCGGCTCGCGGTCATGACCGAGGACCACCCGCTCGAATATGGCGGCTTCGAAGGCGTGATCCCCAAAGGCGAATACGGCGGCGGCCCGGTGATGATCTGGGACGAGGGCACGTGGGAGCCGCTCAACGATCCCGACGAGGGCCTCGCCAAAGGCGATTTCAAGTTCCGCCTCGACGGCAAGCGGCTCAAGGGCGACTTCGTGCTCGTGCGCATGAAGCCGCGCAAAGAGGATCGCGGCCGGCAGAACTGGCTGTTGATCAAGAAGCGCGACGACTATGCCGGCGAGGGCGAAGAAGCGACCGAGCAATACGACACCAGCGTCAAGACCGGGCGCACCATGGATCAGATCCTGCACGGCGATTCAGCTGTGTGGACCTCGAACAAGGCTCAAAAAAAAACTCCGGCAGCGCGACCAAAGCGCGCCGCGGCAACGGCAAAGCCCAAGCGAAAAAAGTCGCCCGCGCGCTAGTCCCGCCATTCGTCGCGCCCGAGCTCGCCACGCTCGACAGCGAGGTGCCGGCGGGACCGAACTGGCTGCACGAAGTCAAATATGACGGCTACCGCATCATCGCGCGGAAAGCCGGCGACGACATCACCCTGTTCAGCCGCAGCGGCCTCGACTGGA
>DATEMT010000253.1:0-8892 GCA_035275445.1 Methyloceanibacter sp.
GCTCCAGCCGCACGCGCTCGACCGTCTCGGAGGAGCGGAAGCGCTCGTTGAGCTTGGTGCCGTCGATCGCGTTCTTGAGCTCGACTTGCGCGTAAGCCGGTCCTTTGCCGGGCTTCACGTGCTGCGTCTTCACGGCGAGCCAGAGCCCGCCTTTGTGCTCGATCACGTTGCCGGGTCGGATTTCGTTGCCGTTGATCTTCATGGAAGGCCTTAAGGGGAAAGCTGAAAGCAGGCCTTTAAGACGCGCGGGCGAAGCGCTGTCAAGCGCTGCTACTCGCTCAAGCGCTGGCTCCGCCAGTTCGCGGCGGCGTCCTCCGCCTTGGCGCGCTCTTCCGGCTTGAGCTTGGAGAGGACGATGTCGAGCGAGAAATCGCTGACGCCGGCCGAACGTGCAAGCAGATGCCATTTGGCCGCCTGCACGGGATCGGCCTTCACCGCCACGCCATTGGCGTAGAGCCGCGCGAGCCGGTTCTGGGCGACGGGATTGCCTTGTTCGGCGGACAGCCGGAAGAGCTTGGCGGCGCGTGCCTCGTCCACGGCCACGCCTTGGCCTTTGAACAGCATGATACCGTACTCGACTTGGGCATCGGCAAGGCCCGCGTCGGCCGCGCGGCCGGTCCACTCGGCGGCTTTCTTCTTGTCGGGCGCCACGCCGCGGCCGAATTGATAGAGCGCGCCGAGGTCGTATTGCGCCTGCGGATTGCCGGAGGTCGCCGCCTTCTCCATCCACTCGGCGGCCTTGGCTTCGTCGGCGGGACGCCCTTTGCCTTGGACGTAGACCAGGGCAAGATTGTATTGCGCCGCGGGATTGCCGCTCGTTGCCGCTCTCTCGAACAAGTCGGCGGCGATGCGGAGGTCCTTCTTCACGCCGAGGCCTTCGGCGACCATCAGCCCGAGCGAAAACTGCGCATTGGCATCGCCGAGATCGGCCGCCTTGGCGTAGGCGTCCGCCGCCTTGCCGTAGTTCTGGGCGACGCCCAGCCCCTCAGAGTAGATCTCGCCCATGAGCGTGTAGGCTTCCTTGGAGCCTTGCGCCGCTTCCTCTTCCGCGAGCTTGAGCGCGGTCAGGTAGCGGCCTTGAGCGTAGGCGGCGTAAGACGGGCTTTCGGCCGCCCGCGCCGGGGCGAGCGCCTGCAAAAGCGCTACGGCAGCGATGGCGGCGCAGGCGCGGAAAAAGCTCAAGCCGTCCTCCGGCCTGCGCGGACGGCGCGGTCGATCTCGGCGATGAGCCGGGGCCCCTCGTCATCGCCCCAGAGGCCGAGCGCGGGCGCCACGAAATCGGCACCCGACGCGGCGCAGCGCGCCGCCTCCTCCGCGGTGCCGACGTTCCAAGCGACGCACGGCACGACGAAAATCTCGGACCACCAGGCGATAAGCTCGGCACACTGATCGATTGCGGTGCTATCGCCTTGGTCGTCGGAGCCGAAAGCGACATAATCGGCGCCCGCTTCGGCGAGACGCATGGCGTCGTGACGGCTGAAGCCGCAAAACACGCCGATACTCGCCTCCGCGCCCAGCGTCTTGCGCGCCTCGGCGTAAAGCGTTGTGTCGGCGGCAAGATGCACGCCATCGGCGCGGATGCGCGCGGCGAAAGTCGCATCATCGGCGAGGAGGCAAGCAAGCCCGCTCCCTTGCACCAGAGCGAGAAGGGAGGCGGGATCCTCGCTCGATTGCGGCTGATCCTGACAGAGCAAGACGCTGGCCGCGTCGGTGCTGGCGATTGCGTGTGTGAGCCGGCTCACAAGTTGGGCCGAAGGGTGCATGGGAAACTGAAGATATAGCCGGCAATGAGGCTTGATTTCGGCCATCCTGTTGAAATGTTCCCGCTCCGTTGCCCGCGCCGTCTCAAATCATAGGGCTCGCAGCGCTGTCAATGTCAGCGCGCGGAACAAAACGACCCTGCGCATCGTTGTTGCTTGAATTCTGCGCGCCGCGACATTGACATCAAGCCGCAGGTCTAGCAGCCTGACGGTGGCTGACAAAAAAAGTGGCGCCTAGCGGGGAGGGTGCAACGATGGGCCAATCCGACGCCCTGCAGCGGGCTGCCGAGCGGCTCGACATGGCTGTCGAGGAGCTCGAGGTCTTCTTGCGGCAGGCCTTTGCCGAAACCGAAGACGGCGTTTCGCTCGCGAGCTTGCGCGAGAAGGTCGGCTTTCTCACCGAGGAACGCGACAGGCTGCTGGAAGAGCTCGATGCCGAGCGGGCGCGCGCCCGCCGTCTCGCGGCGGCCAACGACGAAGTTTCCGGGCGGCTGACCGCGGTCATGGTGACCCTCAAGGACTTGATGCCGGCCAACCCCAGGTAGATCATGGCGGGGGATACAGCCCGGGGGCTCCATGGGTCAGGTCACCGTCGTTCTGAACGGCAGAACCTATCGTCTCGAATGCGGTGAAGGCGAGGAAAGCCACCTCATCGCGCTCGCCGAGTATCTCGGCACCCATATCGAAGATATGAAACGGAAATTCGGCCAGGTCGGCGACGACCGGCTGATTCTCATGGCCTCGCTCCTCGTCACCGACGAATTGTGGGAGCTGCGGCGCGAAATGGAGGCGCTGAAGGCCTCCCTTGCCACGGCGCGACGCGACCGCTCGGTTGCCGACGAATCGGCGAAGTCGGACAAGGCCGATCTCGCCGGCAGGATCGAGGCGGTGGCCGACCGGCTCGAAGTCTTGAACGAACGGTTCGGCAGCGAGGCCAAGCCGCCGGTCAAGACAAAAAAGCGGTCGTGAATCCAACCGGTCGCTTAAAGCCTTCGTCTTCGCTATAGTCGCGACGGCAGGCTGCGAGGTGCGTTAGGCGCACAATTCCCAGGGCCCTATAAGATCCTAAGGGAGCCGACCCTGACGGGGACCCTGGTCTCCGCCATTTGGCGCCCACCTACTATAGTAGGGAAACCCGGGATCTTCGCTCCGACGGCCATCGCGGCCTGGCCATCTTCCCTTCCGGGACGCCTCGCGATCCGCTATTGACGCCGGCGACACCTGCACTCGGCGTTAAGGCGAACGACGGCAGCCCAAATGCGGATTCTGTTTCTCGGAGATGTGGTCGGACGCGCGGGCCGCAACGCGGTCACCGAGCGACTGCCGCTCTTGCGCGAACGCTATCGCCTCGATTTCGTCGTGGTGAATGGCGAGAACGCCGCCGGCGGCTTCGGCATCACCGAGCAAATTTTTACCGAGCTGCTCGATGCCGGCGCCGACGTGGTGACGACGGGCAATCATGTCTTCGACCAGCGCGAGACGCTCGTGTTCATCGAGCGCCACGAACGCCTGCTCCGTCCCGTCAATTTTCCCCCGGGGACGCCGGGGAAGGGGGCGGGCTTGTTCAAGGCGAAGACCGGCGCCGAGGTGCTCGTCATCAACGCGCAGGGCCGCGTGTTCATGGCCGATCTCGACGATCCCTTCCGCGCCGTCGAACGCGAGCTCGAAGCCTGCGCGCTCAAGACCGGCGCCGACGCGATCCTGATCGACTTCCACGCCGAGGCGACGTCGGAGAAGGAGGCGATGGGGCATTTCGCCGACGGGCGCGCGACCGCCGTGATCGGCACGCATACCCATGTGCCGACCGCGGACGAGCAGGTTCTGCCCAAGGGCACCGCCTATATCAGCGACGCGGGCATGTGCGGCGATTTCGATTCGATTCTCGGGATGGACAAGGAGGAACCGCTGCAACGCTTCCTCACCAGGATCCCCAATGCGCGCTTTGCGCCTTCACTTGGCCAAGCAACGCTGTGCGGGGTCGCGGTCGACGTGGACGATCGGACCGGCTTGGCGCGCGCCGTTGCGCCGCTTAGGCTTGGCGGCAGGCTTTCGCAGACCGAACCCGCCTTGTGGTCGGAAGGCGCTTAGGCCGGGCGCGGCCGCGCGCGCTCGTCTCGCGCCGCAGCGGCGCGGCCGTGGGCAAGAAGGCGCCGCAAGCACAGGATCGCATCGTCGAGATGGCGCAGCGCGCGATCCGCATCGCTTGCTTCGTCGGACAAGGACAGCCGGGCTCGGGCGACATGGTCGGCGGCTTCGGAGCAGAGCGCCGAGAGTTTGATCGTGGGCGGCATGGCGTTGTCCTTGCTGATGTCGGCATACGGCTTCAGTAACGGCTTCATGAGTGCCCCCCTCTTGTCGGCAAGCGCGCCTCAGTCGGCGCGAGTCGCCAAGCTTCAATTTGTCGGGCTGTTAGGGTTAAGGCTTCGCTAAAAGGGCGGTGAAAGCTTCCCGTCCGGCCGGTCGAGCGCCGGCAAGGGGCTCGCCCGACGCTCTGGATTTTGCCCGCTTGCGCACCTATAAGTCGCGGCCGGACGTTAACGGCCGCTAACCACAGGGACGCGAGGCCATGGCCGGCCATTCGAAGTTCAAGAACATCCAGTTTCGCAAGGGCGCCCAGGACAAGAAGCGCTCCAAGCTGTTTTCCAAGCTCGCCCGTGAAATCACCGCGGCGGCGAAGCTCGGCATGCCGGATCCGGCGATGAATGCGCGGCTCAGGACCGCGGTCCAGGCAGCGCGCGCCCAGAACATGCCCAAGGACAATATCGAGCGCGCCATCAAGAAGAGCGAAGAGGCGGGCGGGGCCAACTACGAGGAGGTGCGCTACGAGGGCTTCGGCGCCGGCGGTGTCGGCGTCATCGTCGAGGCGCTCACCGACAACCGCAACCGAACCGCAAGCGAGGTGCGCTCGGTCTTCACCAAGTTCGGCGGCAATCTCGGCGAGACGGGCGGTGTGTCGTTCAATTTCGACAAGCTCGGCGCGATCGATTTCGACGCAGGCAAGGCGAGCGCCGAAGCCATGCTCGAAGCTGCGATCGATGCGGGCGCGGAGGATTGCGAGTCGAGCGCAGACGGTCACGTCGTCTATTGCCATCCGGACGAGCTGCATCAGGTGGCGAAGGCGCTCGAAGCGAAGTTCGGCGAGCCGCGCGCCGCGCGCATCCTGTGGCGGCCGAAGATCACGGTGCCGATCGGCGAGGAGGCGGGCCAGCGGCTCTTGCGCATGATCGAGGGGCTCGAGGATTCAGACGACGTGCAGAACGTCTATGCCAATTTCGAGATTGCCGACGAGGTGCTCGAGCGCCTCAGCGCCTAAGGCGCGCATCGGCTCCGCCGGTCGCGCGTCCGGCTGAAGGGGTAGGCTTCGTGTCCGATCTTGCCGCCATACTTTCCACCGAGCGACTCCGCCTGACGCTCGCGGTGCGCGATTGGCTCGTGGGTGAAGCGCGCGACATCGCCGATCCCAATGTCATTATCGAAGGGCTGTCCTTGAAGCTTCGCGATGCCGGCGTGCCGATCGATCGGGCGGTGAGCGCGGTCGAGTTCCGCCACGCCGAGCGGGCGGCCAATGCGCGCATCTGGGAGTTCGGACAGCCCGCGCGCGAGCACATCTACGGGCACGATCGCGGCTCCGAAGCGACGGGACAGCGTCCCATCGCCGAGGCTCATCGCCTCAATCAATGGATCGTCTCCTGGCTTCCCGACCTACCGGACGATGCTTTCGACGACGTTCCCGAGCTCAAGGCGGCGGGCTATACCCAACAAATCGCCGTTCCCGTCGCTTTGCCGAACGGTATGCGCAACGGCTTTTCATTCGCCACGCGTGCGCCGAACGGCTTTTCCGACGAGGACATCGCCGTGCTGCGCTCGATCGTGCCGACGCTGGCCGCGCTTCAGGAAATCCTCGCACTCAGGCGCGTCATGCGCGAGGTCATGCGCATGTATGTCGGCCATGAGCCGCATTTGCGCATCCTCTCCGGCGACGTGAGACGCGGCGAGGTCTTGCGCATCCGCGCCGCCATTCTCTTCGCCGACATGCGCGATTTCACCGGTCTCGCGGCGGCGTTGTCGGAAGAAGAGGCGACCGCGCTCGTGAACGACTATTACGATTGCATCGTGCCGCCGATCGACGAGCGCGGCGGCGAGGTGCTGAAATTCCTGGGCGACGGGATTCTCGCCATCTTTCGCGCCGG
Source organism: Methyloceanibacter sp. (assembly GCA_035275445.1). Lineage (GTDB taxonomy): Bacteria > Pseudomonadota > Alphaproteobacteria > Rhizobiales > Methyloligellaceae > Methyloceanibacter. The sequence goes on from DATEMT010000253.1 coordinate 5,951, forward strand.
AGAAGACGCCGACAGCGAAGCGTGCTTGCGCGCTTTCGCTGCCGCGCGCGCCGGTCTCCTCCGTGTGGCCGGTCATAACGTAGAGAGGCGTCACGGCTTCGGCGTCGGCATCGCGCTTCATTTCGGTCACGCCGCCTTCGGCAATGTCGGCTCGGGCGCCCGTCTCGACTACACGGTGATCGGCCTCGACGTGAATCTCGCCGCACGCATCGCCGATCTCTGCGGCGAGTTGGACGAAGGACTCCTGCTTTCCGATGCGTTTCAAAGCCGCCTGTCGGAGCAGGAACTGCGCAGGCTGGGCGCGTTCCCGCTCAAGGGGGTCGCTGCGGCGCAGACCGTGTTCGCGCCGGTCGGGCCTTGACATGGATTGGCAGCTTCGCGACAGCGAGAGGATCATCACCGGCAACACGGCGCTGCTCGGCGCAAGGCATTTCCTCGTCGGCCTCACCCGCGTCCGTAACGAGGCGCTGCTCCTGCCGGATACGCTCGACTACCTCTCCGACCATGTCGATGCGATCGTGGCTTACGACGATGCGAGCACCGACGACACGGTCGAAATCCTCACGCGCCATCCCAAAGTCGCGCTGATCGTGGCGAACGCCGCCTGGGAAGAGGACATCGCGGCGCGAAAGCTCGCCGAAGGGCGCCATCGTGGCCTCCTGCTCGATCTGGCGCGCGCCGATCTCCCGCATGACTGGATGCTGTGCTTCGATCCCGACGAGCGCATCACCGGAGATCTGCGCGGCTTCGTGCGCGGGCTCGCGCATGACCAGTGCGATGCGTTGAGGGTCCAACTGTTCGACGCCTATATGACCGAAGGCGACCAGGCGCCCTACACGCAAGGGCGCGAACTGCTCGATTTCCGCCGGTTCTACGGACCCGAGCAACGGAACATCCTCATGCTCTGGCGCAACCGGCCGGAGATCGTCTTCGCCGAAGGCGATGGGCGTACGCCGCGCGGCATGGAACGCGAAAAGATCGCGCTTCATTGCCAGCATTACGGCAAGTCGCTGTCGGTCGCGCATTGGGAAGAGACCTGCGACTACTATATCCGTCACTTCCCGTTCGAGACTTACGGCAAGAAATGGACCGAGCGCAAAGGCCAGGCGATCCACACGAAGTCCGATTTCAACCGGCCGCTCTACGAATGGGGCGAGACGCTGTTCGCCAACGCCGTTCCAATGTGACCGGCTTCGCCCCGGCGCTCGGACTGAGCGGCGTCAGTTGGTTTTCTTTTTCTTCTTCTTGGTGTTGCCGCGATCGATGACGAAGCCGCTCTCGCCGCAATCGTTCTGGAGCGCCACGATCTCGGTCGGTTCGGCGTAGCTATTGAAGCCGCCGGAGGTATCAGCCTGCGCGATCGTCTGCCGGTTGCTACAGATCGCGGCGGCGACGCCGGGGGCGTTCTTGACCACCACGGGTCGATTGCCACTGAAGGTGTTACGCGTCATCTCCACCTTGGAAACCCGCGCCTTTTTGCCCGCGACGACGATCCCGCCGCCTGCGTTGTCCAAGAACTTCGAATTCTCGATGCGGACATCGGTAATCGTCTGCGTGTCCTTGTCGGGCTCGAGATCGATGCCTGCGCTGGGGCGCGTCCCGCGTGTGTTCTTGAAGGTCGAGTTGAGGACCAGCACCCCGTTCGCGGCGATGATCGACAGGCCTTGGCGCCGATTGGCGTCAGCGGTCACGTTGCAGAAACGAACATCCTCGGCGTCCTGCACGTAGAAACCGTCGCCCCACATTTTTTTCGAGGTCAGTCCGGCGATGGTGACGTTCTTCGCACCGTTCTCGATGCGGACGCCCATGCCCCATTCGCCCGACGTGCCGCGATGCCGGTCGCGCTCGCCTTCGAGCGTGCCGCCGGTCACCCAGACATTCGAGGCGCGGGAGATGGTCAGAACCGCGTAATGGGTTTCGTCGTTGGCGATCGCCTTGAGCGTTGCGCCGCCGGCAAGTTTCAACGTCATGTCGCTCTTGAGCTTCAGGTTCTTGTCCACCGCGTTCACCAGGTAGATGCCGTTGGGGACGAGCACCGTACCGCGCGTGCCCGCCACTTCGTCGATCGCAGCTTGAATCGCGGCGGTGTCGTCGCTCTTTCCGTCGCCCGCGGCGCCCTTGTCCTTGACGTTGACGACAACGTCCGAAGCGGGCGGCGGCGCGCAACTCTCCGGCGCGCCCGCGCGCGTCTGCGCAGGCAAGTGAGCGAGCGAAAGCGCGATTGCGCCGGCCAAGAGGTGTTGCGCGCTTCGCTTCAAATTTTTGTCCCTGTTGCCCTCGTGTTGGCTCAAACGGAACTTACGCTCTGCAATGGACCTACTATCAGGAACAATGCGAAGATTTAGCGGCGCAAACCGCGCATCTCATCTCGCATTGGCCGCTCGGGTCTCGCAATGAGAAGGAGGACGGTCCCATGGAAGCCAGAGAAATCCACGACTACGCGCGGCGCTTCGTCGGCGCGCATGGCGACAAGGCCGAGCTCGAGGCCGCTCAGAAAGCCGCCGAATGCGAGCGACAGGGGCAAAGAGCCCAAGCCATCGACTGGCGGCGGATTCAGGCGGCGATCAAGGAGATGCGCGGCCCGCATTTGAGTTGAACGAGCGCGGCGGGTCTAGTTTGGGCGAGGCGAGGGAAACCCTGGCCGCTTCGGCTCGAAACAGATGAGCGCCGTGCTTTGCCGGACGATGAGCGCGCGGCCGGTCTCCGCCACACAAGGCGCCGCGGCGCCGAGGGTCGCGTTCGAGACGGCGCCGATCCGAAGCCCGAGCCAAGAAGAACTCTCGCGGCTCGCGGCGATTGAGGCGCGCGCCGCCGCTTTGGCCGCGGTTGCCGACCACGCCGCCCCGCTCGACATGTTGCGTCCAATCGAGGCCGCCGCCGCGCGCGAGTGAGCCGCGCCCCAGGTCGATGCGCGGCGCGCATTTTCTGCCGAGGCACGTGCG
>DATEMT010000254.1:0-7278 GCA_035275445.1 Methyloceanibacter sp.
ATGCGCCGCGAAACGGCGATGAACAGGAGCACGACCGGCAACGCCGCGAGCACGACCCAATGGCGCCAGAAGAAGCGGAGCAGCGGACCGCCGGTGTCGCGGCTCGGAAATCCAAAGAGAAGCGTCGCTGCGCCGACGAAGAGATAGGCCACGACCATGGCCGCCAGAGTGCCCTTGGGCAGTTCCCAGGCGAGTGCGATCTTGACGGCGTAGGCGTAGAGGATGGCGGTGTAGGCTAGAAGCAGGGGCACGAGCACGAACTTCACCAGCGCCGCCGCTGCGCGCATGGTGAAGTCCTGCTCTTCGCGCTCGGTGATCTTGTCGTGGAAGCGCCGCGGCGCGAAAGCAAGGAAGCTCACCGGCGCGACAAAGCCGAGCGCCACGGTCCAAATTCGCTCGAGCCAGCGCGACGAGAGGCCGAGCCCGAAAAGGAGATTCAAGGTGGCGTGAATGGCCGACAGCCCCGCCCCCAACAGAACGCCGCCCGCGAGCGCAAGCAAGGCGCCGAGCCAGAGCCGATGGTTGAACAGCCAAAACGTCGAATTGCTCTCGCCGCGCCCGAGATGAGCCGCAAGTGCGACGAGAAGAAGCAGCGCGCCGATCAGAAGCGGCGGCAGAAACCAGATCTCCCAGGAGAACTTGAACAGAACCGCGATGACGACGATGCCGCAGAGCCAGAGCGCGATGCGGGCGGCCTGGGACAGCCGGTTGGCCTCGACGTAAAGATCGGCGGCAACGACCCAAAGGAACGAAGCCGCGAGCGCGCCGAGCACGCGAAGCTCGGCATCGCCGGGAATGTCGTGGCCGAGCTTGTAGAAGGTGAAGGCCGCGGCAAGCGTAACCGCGAGGGGAAAGCGCACGGCGGCGCCGCCGACATCGGGAATGCGACGCTGCCACCAGGTGCTCCAACCTTCGCCCATCGCCGCCCCCTCTCTATTGCCGAAAGCCAGCCATGCGCCAGAACCGGTAGAGCGGATTGATGTCCGCGACCTGGCGCAAGGGGTCTGCCCCGCTCCGATCTAACGCTTCGAGCGCGGCGAGATAAGGGTCCACCAGCCGGAGCGGGAGAAATGCGGCCCTTGCCGCGCGATCGAGCCCGGCCACGCGCCGGCCCGCCTCGGCGCAGGCCTCGTGCGCCTTCTGCCTCAGCGCGGCGAGAAGGGTGCGAAGGCCCGGACTCGACGCCCCGGCCAACACGGCCTCCGGACCGGTGCCGTGGGCGACCAGCATGTCGGCGGGGAGGTAGACAAGGCCTCCGGCCGCATGCGCCGGCAGCGCCCGCATCAGCCCGGTCAGGCCGTAGGCGAGGCCTGCCCGAGCGGCGGCCTCGGCGAGCTCGCGGTCCCGCGCGCCGAGGCAGGCGCCCCCAAGGGCAAACATGGCCCCTGCCGTGTCCTTGAGATAGGTCTCGAGCGATATCCAGTCCGGCATGATCTTGTCGGCGACATCGAATTGACGCGCATCGATGAGCGCGGTGACGGTCGCTTGCGGCAAAGCGCGGGCCCGCATTGTCGCACCGAAGGCGTCGGCGACGGGATGGCCGACGGTTTCACCGTTCAGGCTTCGCGACATCGCCTCGCGCCACCACTGCAAGCGGATGGCGCCGAGCTCGGCTTCGCTCACCTGCTCGGCAATGCGGGCAAGCTCGACATTGAAAGCGCAAAGAGCAAGAAGATCCGGCCGTGCCGCGCGCGGCGCGAAGGAGGCGGCAAGGGCGCGGTCGAAATCGCCCGCCCGCGCCATTGTCCTTATCGTGTCGTCCCGGCCGGCCTCATGCAAGGTTCGCCGCCTCTCGGTCAGGCGCGCGCCGGGGCCGCCCTCCCCTTGGCCGAGGCGGGTGCTGCGCTCCACGCATCGCGCCGCACCCCGAGGATGAGCTGCAACGGCGAGGCGACGAAGATCGAGGAGTAGGCGCCGATGACGATGCCCCAGCACATGGCGAGCGCAAATCCGAAGATGGTCTCGCCGCCGAAGAACAGGAAGGGCAGCATGGCGAGGAACGTCGTCACATGAGTCAAAACCGCGCGGGCCAAGGTCTCGTTGATCGACACATCGAGAAGCTCGACCAGCGGCATGCGCTTGTACTTGCGCAAATTCTCCCGGATCCGGTCGAAGATCACGACCTTGTCGTTGAGCGAATAGCCGATGATGGTGAGAAGGGCGGCGATGCTCGAGACGTTGAATTCGAGGTGGAACAGCGAATAGAGTCCGATCGTGCCGGTCACGTCGTGGATGAGCGAGGCGATGGCCGCCACGGCGAATTGCCACTCGAAGCGGAACCAGACGTAAATCAGGATTCCGATCAGCGCCACGACAACGGCAATCGTCCCCCCCGCGATCAGCTCGCCGGAAATGGTCGGGCCCACGATCTCGACGCGGCGGTACTCCACGGTGTCGCCGAGCGCGCCCTTGACCTTGCCGATCGAGGCCTGCTGCTCCTGCTCGCTCGGCTGCGAGGCGATGCGGATCAGTACCGCATCGGGCGCGCCGAATTCCTGGATCTGCACTTCGCCAAGCCCGAGGCCGCTCATCTTGCCGCGAATGTCGGCGAGATTGGCCGGGCTTTCCTTGGTCTTCACTTCGATCAGCGTGCCGCCCTGGAAATCGATGCCCATGTTGAGCCCGAGCGTCGCGACGAGAATGAGCGGAACCACGGTCAAAAGCGCGGAGACGAACCACGACCAGGCCCGCATCCCGACGAAGTCGATCTTGGTATTGGGGGGAACGAAATGGATGCCGGTGAACATGGCCGATCCTTAGCCGATCCTTATAGGGGTATGGTTCGCGGCCGCGCCCAGCGCAGCCAGTAATAGACCATCAGCCGCGTGACGGTGACGGCGGTGAACATCGAGGCAATGATGCCAATGGTGAGCGTCACGGCAAAGCCGCGCACCGGCCCGGTACCGAGCCAGAACAGCACCAAGACGGCGATCAAGGTGGTCACGTTGGAATCGATGATGGTGACGAGCGCGCGCGAATAGCCGGCGTCGACGGCGGCAAAGGGCGATTTGCCCGCCCTGATTTCCTCGCGGATGCGCTCGTTGATGAGCACGTTGGCATCCACGGCGATACCGATGACGAGCACGATGCCGGCGATGCCCGGCAGCGTCAGCGTCGCTCCCATCAGCGACAGCACGGCGAAGATCAGCGCCATGTTGAGCAGGACGGCGACATCGGCGAACAGGCCGAACAGGCCGTAGCCCGCCACCATGAAGATCATCACGAGCAGGAGGCCGACCAGGGCCGCCTTCTTGCCCGACTCGACCGAGTCGGCGCCGAGGCTCGCGCCCACCGTCCGCTCCTCGATGACGCTGAGCTTGGCGGGCAGCGCGCCCGAGCGCAACAGCACGGCGAGATCGTTCGCCCGCTCGACGGTGAAATTGCCGCTGATCTGCCCGGTGCCGCCCAGGATCGGCTCGCGGATGACCGGCGCCGTTATCACCTTGTCATCGAGCAGGATGGCGAAGGGGAGACCGACATTCTCCTGGGTCACCCGGCCGAAGCGCTTGGCGCCCGCCGCGTCGAATTTGAAGTTCACCACGGGTTCGCCGGTGTTCTGGTCGAAGGCGGGCGTGGCGTTCTCGAGATTCTCTCCCGTCAAAAGCGTCTGGTTCTTGAGCACATAGGGCACGGGAGGGGTGTCGTTGGAATAGGCGAGTTCGTCGCCGGGGGGCACCTGCTTGGTGGTGGCGGCCTGCTGGGCATCGGCGGCGGGATCGACCAGCTTGAATTCGAGCTTGCCGGTCTCGCCGATCAGCGTCTTGAGGTGCTCGACGTCGGAAATGCCGGGCACCTGGACCAGAACGCGGTTGCGGCCTTCGCGCTGAATGCTGGGCTCGGTGGTGCCGAGCGCATCGACGCGGCGGCGGATCGTCTCGATCGAGGCATCCACGGCCGAGGTGATGCGATTGGCGAGGCCCGCGTCGGTCACGGTCAGGGTGAAGCGATTGTCCCCCTCGCGCGCGACCGAGATGTCAGTCGAGGCCGTGCCTCCGAACACGTTGCCGAGCGGGGTGGCGAGCTTGTGCAACTCGGTCTCGGCCTGCTGCACGTGCGCGGGATCGCGGATGGTCACCGACACGGAACGCTTGCCGACGTCCTGGCTCAGATCGGAATAGCCGATGCGGGCGCGCCGCAACGTCTCGCGCACATCGCCGCGAATGCCGTTGAGTTGATCCTCGACCATGTCCTTTTCGTCGAGCTGATAGAGAAGATGCGCGCCGCCCTGAAGGTCGAGGCCGAGATTGACCTGCTTGTGCGGCAGCCAGCGCGGAAGCTCAGCCACCGTCGCGGCCGGAAACAGATTTGGAAGCGAATAAAGAATCCCGGCGAGCGTGACGACCAAAACCAGGATCAACTTCCATCTTGGAAAATGCAGCATGACAGCGCTCGGGCTAAAGAACGGAACGGGTGGAAGAAGATGCCGTCATCACGATGCGGCCTTCGCTTTCGGCGTCGCGGGCGTATCGGTCTTGTCGGCCTTGTTCCGCACCTCCGAAATCGTGCCGCGCACCATCTTGATCTTGACCCCGTCGGCGATCTCGACCTGAAGCTCGTTGTCCTCGACCTTGACCACTTTGGCGATGATGCCGCCGGAGGTCACGACGGTGTCGCCGCGGCGAATCCCGGCCACCATGTCGCGATGCTCCTTGAGCCGCCGTTGCTGCGGCCGGATCATCAGGAAGTACATGATGCCGATAATCAGCATCGTCGGGATGATCAGGCTGTTCAGCATGTCGAAGACGCCAGGGGGGGCGGCTTGCGCGTAAACGAAACCTTCCATTGCTCCTGCCCTTTGCTTGGCTTAAGGATTGCCGCCCTCGATCGCGTCATCCGGCCCTCGGAATCGTGCGGCCGACCGGTCGAAGCTGGCGCGACTATAGCCGCCCCAATAGGCTTTGCAACCGGCCCGACATGAACTTTCAGGAGCCCCTCTCAGGCATTTTGGAGCGGATCGCGAGCGCGCTGGAGCGCCTCGGACCGGGACGGCCGGGACGGCCCGATTTCGCCGCCGCCGAGGCCTTCGTGTGGCAGGCCGAGAGCGAGAGTTTCCAGCCCATAACCGACGTCAACCGCGTGAGCCTGTCGCTGCTCAAGGGCATCGACCGCATGCGGGACACGCTCTTCGCCAACACGCTCCGCTTCGCGCAAGGCCTCCCTGCCAACAACGCGCTGCTGTGGGGCGCGCGCGGCATGGGCAAGAGCGCGTTGATCAAGGCCGTCCATCATGAGATTGCCGGGCTCAAGCTCGTGGAAATCCATCGCGAGGATCTCGCCACCTTGCCGCGTGCGCTTGCCCATATGCGCGCGAACGGGGAGCTGCGCTTCATCCTCTTTTGCGACGATCTTTCCTTCGAGGCCTCGGACACGACCTACAAGTCGCTGAAGGCGGTGCTCGAAGGCGGGATCGAGGGACGCCCCGCCAATGTCGTGTTCTACGCCACCTCGAACCGCCGCCATCTGATGCCGCGGGAGATGATCGAGAACGAGCGCGCGACCGCCATCAATCCCGGAGAGGCGGTCGAGGAGAAACTGTCGCTGTCGGACCGCTTCGGCTTGTGGATCGGCTTCCACAATTGCAGCCAGGACGAGTATCTCGCGATGGTGCGGGGCTACGCCGATCACTACCGGCTTGCGGTGCGGGACGCGGTGCTGCGCGAGGAGGCGCTCGCTTGGGCCCTTGCGCGCGGCGGGCGCTCGGGCCGCGTCGCCTGGCAATACATCCAGGACCTCGCCGGCAGGCTTGGAACGCGGCTGTAAGCGCCTATTCGGCGTTCGCCGCCTGGTCGCTCATGTGCTTGGTGGGGTCGACCGGGCGCGAGCCTTTGCGCAGTTCGAAATGCACCTGCGGCTGGCTGACCGCGCCGGTCGCGCCCGCCTTGGCGATGATCTGGCCGCGGCGCACCTTGTCGCCCCGCTTGACGAGAAGTTCCTCGTTGTTGGCGTAGGCCGAGACCCAATTGTTGGCGTGCCGGATCAGCACGAGATTGCCGTAACCTTTCAGCTCGTTGCCGGAATAGGCGACGACGCCGTTCTCGGCGGCCTTGACCGAGGTGCCTTGCGGAACCGCGACGTCGATGCCGTCGTTGTGACCGCCGTCGGGCTTCGTGCCGAACCCAGCGATGATGCGGCCTTTGACCGGCCAGCGGAAGCTGTTGCCCGACATGGGATCGGGCGCGGGCAATTGATCGACGCTCGCCACCCGCTTCGCCGGCCCGGTTGTCTCCGACGAGGCGGCGATGCCGTTCGCCTTGGGCTCAGGCTCGTTGCCGGCGTTGCTCGCGGCGTGCTTGCCGCCGGCCGCCCCGCCATCGACGTCGGCCGCCTCTTCCTCGGCGAGCGAAGTCGGTTTCGGCGCGGCAATGGTCTCGGTCTTCACCGTCCGTACGCTGGGCTTGTTCGCCTTGGCCACGGCAGCCGCCTTCGCCGCCGTCACGCCGGGGAGGACGAGTTCTTGACCCTGGACGAGACGCCCGTCGGGAAGGTCGTTGGCGCTGATGATCTGCTCGACCGGAACGCCGTAACGGCGCGAGATGTTCGAGAGCGTGTCGCCCTTGGCGACCTTGATGTGCTGGCCTTGCACCTTCGCCTGCGGCTGGACATAGGCCGGGGCCGGGGCCGGCCTCGGCGCGGGCGAGTAGCTCGGCGGCGGCAATGCGGTGCGCTGGAGGCGCGGATCGTATCCGGACCCTGGGGAATAGACCGACTCCTGGGGGACGGGCAGCGCCGAGGTCGTGGCGAAATCGGCGTTGTCGCTCTCATCGGAACCGGTGAGGCCGAGAGACGGCATGCTGAAGCGAGAGCTGCTTGAGCTGCATCCCGCCACAACGAGGCTCAAGCACGCGACCGCGAGCACTGCCAAAGCGCTCCGGCCAGACTCCGACACGAACAACGCCCGCCGCATACCCTCTACGCCCCTACACGTACGCCCCGTGCCGCCCAGTAAAGCGCCGATGCGGTTAACAAGCCCTTAGCCCTCGGCGGGCGGGAGAAGGAGTTTTCAGTGCTCGGGGACCGAACCTGATATCCGCGCATTGACGGAGGGTGCGTTCTTTTTTGCTCTCCCCTTGGGGGAGAGCACGCGAGCGCATTTCGCGCTCGCGGTGAGGGGTAAGCCGCGAAGCGGCGTCGAAGAAGAACCCCCTCACCCTTCCCGCCATGCGACTTGCGCAGGCTTCGCCGCGCAAGATCGCGGCATGAAGCCCTCTCCCTCAAGGGGAGAGGGGACAACTCAGGCTGGCGAAGATTACGTGTCGTCCTCGGAGGCGCCGGGGCGGG
>DATEMT010000255.1:0-4991 GCA_035275445.1 Methyloceanibacter sp.
TGAGCCGCGAAGCCGCTTCCGCGCGCGTGGCGGCGGGCAGCGCGCCGCTCCCGAACCGGGCGAAGCCTTGTGCCAAAGAAGCGAGCGGCAGCGCCCAGGTCGGCACCGAGCAGCCATCGACGCCGGCGTCGTCGCGGCTCAACGCGACCGCGCAAGTCTCTGAAATGATTCTTGCGATCGCGACTTGCACGGGGTGGTCGGCACGCTCGTAGCCGCGCCGATCGAGCCCGAGATGAACGCAGGCGGCGAGCATGCCGGCATGCTTGCCGGAGCAATTGTTGTGGATCGGCAGCGGCCGGGCGCGGCGCCGCACGAGATCGCGAAAGGCTTCCTCGCTGACGGGCCAATGCGCGCCGCAGGCAAGGTCGCTCTCATCGAGCCCGGCCTTTTTGAGCAGGCTTCGCACCGCCTCGACATGCTGAGCGTCGCCGCTATGCGACGCGCAAGCGACGGCAAGCTCAGTGTCGCCGAGCCCGAACGCGTGCGCTGCGCCGCTTTCGACCAGCAGAATGGCCTGGAGCGCCTTCACCGCGGAGCGCGGGAAGATCCGGCGCTCGACGTCGCCGAGCGCGAGGACGAGCTTGCCCGTCGCATCGGCGATGGCGACCGCACCGGCATGGCGGCTCTCCACGATCGCCCCCCGCGTCACCTCGACGAGCACGGGGTTGGTGGCGCTCATGGACTTGGATGCCTGCTTCGCGGCGTCATGGCAGTCAGCTTCGTGCGCGGGCCGCGTGCGTCCGCGGGCCGCTCGTCTCGGCGGCAAGCTCGACCGGCACGCCCTCGACATGCTTCGAGGCGCGGATCACGAGCGAGGTCTTGACGCTCGCGACGTTCGGCGCGGCCGTCAGATCGTGGATGATGAAATCCTGGAACGCGGTCAGGTCGGGCGCGACGCAGCGGAGCATGAAGTCGATCTCGCCCGACAGCATGTAGCAATCGCGCACGATGGGCGAGCTCCGCGCGCGCTCCTCGAAGGCGACGAGATCGGCCTCAGCCTGACTGTGCAGGCGGATCATGGCGAAGGCGGTGACCTCGAAGCCGAGCGCCTTGTCGTTCAGGAGCGCGGTGAAGCCCTTGATGATGCCGGCGTCTTCCAGGGCGCGGGCCCGGCGCAGGCAGGCCGGCGCCGAAATGCCGACTTTGCGCGCGAGATCGACATTGGTGATGCGGCCGTCGGCCTGAAGCGCGTGCAGAATCCGCCAATCGGTCGCGTCGAGCCTAGCTGAGCGCATTTCGCCTCTCTCCTGGACGGTTGCCGGGTCGCGGGCTAGAACGCGCCTCGCCATGCTTTCCCGGCCCATCGCGCAATTTTAAGTCCTATAGCCAAAAGAATCGAAAAGAAATTGAGCGCTAACCGTTCCGGAAATTCTACCTATCCTCGAGCCGCGCGGGGCCACGCCGGCAGCGGGGAGACCTGGGTCATGACCGACGGCTCGGTCGGCATGGAGGCCCAAGGAACCGCCGTCGCCGAAGCGGTCGGCCTCCCCTTCAGCTTGCGGCGGGTTCGCGTCTCCGGGCCGATGCGGTTCCTGCCGGCGCCGCTTCAGCTTCTCGTGCCGCCGTCGCGGCTCCTCCGTTCCGTCGCGTCCAACCTGCCGCTCGAGCCGCCGTGGCCCCGCCTCATCGTCTCGATCGGCCGGCGAAGCGTGCCGATCGCGCTCGCGATCAAGCGGCTCTCCTACCCGCACGCCTTCGCGCTGCATATCCAGAATCCGAAGGTCCCTGCCCGGCTGTTCGATCTCATCGCCGCGCCGGTTCACGACGATTTCGCGCGGCCGAATGTGATCGTCACCTTCGGTGCCGTGCACAGCGTCACCGCAAGCCGCATCGCCGAGGAGGCCGAGCGCTTCGCCCCGCGCGTAGCCGCGCTGCCTCACCCCCGGATCGCCGTCTTGCTCGGCGGCGAGAGCCAGGCCTTCAGCTTTCCGCCCGATGCGGCCTTGGCCTTCGGCGCGGAACTCGCAGCGCTCGCCAAGAAGAGCGGCGGCGGCCTGCTCGTCACGCCGTCGCGCCGCACGCGGCCGGACTCGCTTGCGCGCCTCGCCGGCGCCATCGCCCATGTGCCGCACTTCGTGTGGGACGGCACCGGCGACAATCCCTACTTTGCCATTCTCGGGCTCGCCGACGCGATCGTCGTCACCGAGGATTCGGTCAACATGGTCACCGAGGCTGCCGGCACGGGAAAGCCGGTCTATGTGCAGGCGCTCCCGGGCCGGTCGGCGCGCCTCGCCCGCTTCCACCGCCTGATGCGGGAGCGCGGCGCGACAAGGCCCTTCGCCGGGTGCCTCGAATCGTGGTCCTACGCCCCGATCAACGACACCGAGCTTGTGGCGGCCGCCATCCGCAGCACCTTGGGGCTTGAAAGCAAAGGGTAATTGGCCGCACCGCGACCCCCGGGTTGCGGCGCAAGCGGGTTGTGCTTACCTGTGTGTTCTTCGCGCCAACTAGAGGCAATCATGGCCACCCGTCACGCCAAGATGATCATCATCGGTTCAGGCCCGGCCGGCTACACCGCCGCCATCTACGCCGCGCGCGCCATGGTGAAGCCGCTGCTGATCGAGGGCATCCATCCCGGCGGTCAAATGACCACCACGACCGATGTCGAGAACTATCCGGGTTTCGCCGACGTGATCCAGGGCCCTTGGCTCATGGACCAGATGCGCGCACAGGCGGAACATGTCGGCACCGAGATCGTGCGCGACCATATTCTCGAAGCCGATCTGAAACGGCGTCCGTTCGCGCTCACCGGCGATAGCGGCACCGTCTACACCGCCGACACGCTCATCATCGCGACGGGCGCGAAGGCGCGCTGGCTGGGGCTTCCTTCCGAGGAGCACTTCAAGGGTTACGGCGTGTCGGCTTGCGCCACTTGCGACGGCTTCTTCTTCCGCGGCAAGGAGGTGATCGTGATCGGCGGCGGCAATACCGCGGTGGAAGAGGCGATCTATCTTGCCAATATTGCCAGCCACGTCACGCTGGTGCACCGGCGGGGATCGCTGCGCGCCGAGAAGATCCTCCAGGAGCGCCTGTTCGCCAATCCGAAGATCGAGGTGATGTGGAATTCCGAGCTGCACGAGGTCCTCGGCATCGAAGAGCCGCGAACGGTGACCGGCGCCGCTCTCAAGAACACGCAGACCGGGAGCATCGTCACGATCCCCGCCGACGGCATCTTCGTCGCCATCGGACACGAGCCGCAGAGCGACCTGTTCAAGGGTCAGATCGACATGAAGCCGTCCGGCTACATCCTGGTGAAGCCGTTCTCGACCGCGACCAACGTGGCCGGCGTGTTCGCCGCGGGCGACGTGACCGACGATGTCTACCGTCAGGCGGTGACCGCGGCAGGGCTCGGCTGCATGGCGGCGCTCGAAGCGGAAAAATATCTCGCCGGCATCGAGCCGGTCGCCGCCGCCGCCGAATAGACGCGCGGGCGCGACGTTACGGCTTGCCGGGCCCGGACTCCCACTTCGCGGTCGCCTCGGTCAACATCTTGTCGAAGCTGCCGTCGGTCGTCAGCTCGGTGATGCCCTGGCCGAACTTTTCGGCCAAGCCCGCGCAAGCCGACTTCTTCGAGAAGGCGACGAACATTTCGGCCGTGACCAGCGCCTGATCGAGAACCTCGACCTTGTCTTTGATGCCGGCCTTGGCCGCCGCGGCAAGACCGGGATAGTAACCGGCGATGAGATAATCCGCCTTGCCGTCGAGAAGCGCTTTGAAGGCCTCGTCGATGCCGGCCGTGCGGGTCACATCGAGCTTGTCTTTCATGAAAGCGTCGAAGGCATTGCCGTAGCTCTCGCCCTCGTTGGTGACGCCCTTCTTGCCGATCAGGTCGTCCTGACCCTTGAACTCGAAGCCCTTGCCCTTGGCGACGAACACGCCGACGTCGTCATACATGAAGGCCGGCTGGACATAGTCGAGATACTGGGCGCGCTCATCGTTGAAATAGATGCCGAAGATCATGTCGGCCTTGCCGTCGTGGGTCGCCGCTTGAGCGTCGGCCCATGAACCCATCGCCTTCGATTGGAGCGGAATGTTGAGCTTCTTGGCGATGGCCTCGACCAGCATGGGAGCCGCGCCAGCGATCGCCTCGCCGTCCTTGAAGGCAATGACCGGATATTGCGGGTGGCCGGTCGCGGTGATGTTGGCGCAATCTGCCGCGGCGGCGGCGGTGCTCGCCAACGCCAAGGCCACGAACACGCTCAAGGGGAGAGATCTCTTCATGGTCAAATCCTTGTTCCTTCGATCGGGGTGGGGCGATGCATAGGCGCGGCTGAATGCGGTCGCTCGAGGACCGCTAGCGCCCGAGCTGCGCCTTGATCTTGTCCACGTCCGCTTGCGAAATCTTTCCGGCTTGAACGAGCGCCTGCACGCAGGCCGGCGACAGGCTCGGGCCCGCTTTCCGCATGCACAAATTGAGCGCGGAGGTTTGCAACCCGTAATCGCCGCAGAACTTCTTGTAGTCGTTGGCGCAGTTGTTCTGCATGCCCTTGGTGATATTGCCCGCTTGCGCGAATGCCGACGACGGTGAAACAAACAGAAGCGGCAGAGCGAAGACGAGCACGCCCGCCGCTCCGATGCGATTGCATGTCATGCGCGAATTCCCTCTTTGACAGACGGAGGTTCTAGCACGCTTCCAAAGGCTCGCCACGCAAAAGCGTGGCGGAAAAACGCGGCGTTTTAACCAAACGTACCCCCTGCCCCCGCGATTGCGCTAGAATGCGATAGGGTCGAGACGAGTGCAGCGAGGGTTCCGCGCAACCGTTAAAATTTGAGAGGACGTCATGGCAGAGAAGCCGTCTTTCGAGATACCGCCCGAGCTTCGCGATTTCGCCGAGAAGAACGTCGAGCAGGCGCGCGCGGCCTACGATCAGTTTATGGATTTCATGACGAAGGCCATGGGCGCATGGACGGATCAGTCGGGCGCCGACACGATGACGGGCTTCAAGGCGGTTCAGGAGAAAGCGGTTGCGTTCGCCAAGGAGAATGCCGAG
>DATEMT010000256.1:0-6084 GCA_035275445.1 Methyloceanibacter sp.
TGCGGTCGATTTCGACGGCGACGGCAAACGCGACTTGATCCGGAGCGCGCCGGATTCGCTCGCCTCCGCTGCCAACTATTTGCAGGCGATCGGATGGCAGGCCGGCCAGCCTTGGATCCAGCAGGTGCGCGTGCCCGACAATCTGCCGTGGGATCAGGCCGACGTCACCATCAAGAAGCCGCGCTCGTTCTGGGCGCAGCACGGCGTGACCGATCTGAACGGCAAGCCGGTGCCGGCCGACAATCTCCCCGCCGGACTCGTGCTGCCCATGGGCCGGTACGGTCCGGCGTTCCTCGCCTATCCCAATTTCGACATCTACCTCGATTGGAACAAGTCGCTGGTCTACACGACCACGGCGGCCTACTACGCGACGCGTCTCGCCGGCGGCCCGCCGCTCAACAAGGGCAGCGGTCCGGTCGAAACGCTCGGCCTCGCCGAGACCAAGCAGCTCCAGCAGCTTCTCGCCAAGCGCGGCTTCGACGTCGGCAAGATCGACGGGGTTCTCGGCGCCGCGAGCCGTGACGCCATCCGCGCCATGCAGGTGAAATACGGCATGCCGGCCGATGGCTATCCCACCGCCGAACTGCTGAGCCGGATGAGCGGGGGACAGTAGCAAAGATCGAAAGCTTCAGATCTCGCTTCGGGTTTCGAGCGGCCGCTTGCCGCGCGCGAACCGCGTCATGGCGGCAAAAGAAAAAGCCCGGACCTGGCCGGGCTTCCTACGCAATACCAAACTCTTTCGACGCGAAACTCTTTCGCCCTCTTGACCGCCGCAATGCGAGACGAACTGGCGGCGCGAGGGCTGACGGCGACCTCTACTTGATCGAGGTCGGCGGCATTTCGGTGTAAACCTGCTGCGAGTGATGGAAGCAGCCGCCGAGCGCGATCGACGCGACGACGACGGCGAAAACAACGATCATGCGCATAATCTGTCCCTCTAACTTGGCACTTGCACCCGAGTCGAGACGCGAGACTTCCCTCATCTGAGTGCTTCGCGCTTAGAAAAGCGTTAACGGGGCGCCCTTTGCGGCGACCGCGCCGAATGTGTAGTTGAAAGTCATGGCGCCCGATCTCAGGCCGATGCTCGCCACGCTGACCGATGGGCCGTTCGACGATCCCGGCTGGGTGTTCGAGACCAAATGGGACGGTTTCCGCGTCATCGCCGTGGCCCGTCCCGGCGCGGCGAGACTCTATTCGCGCCGCGGCCACGACATCTCGGCGAAATATCCCACCATCTGTGGCGCGCTCGCCGCCATCCGCCACGACGCGGTGCTCGACGGCGAGATCGTGGCGCTCGATCGCTTTGGCCGCTCGCGCTTTCAACTGTTGCAGAATGCCGGTCGCAACGCCGCGCGCCTGCTTTATTGCGTGTTCGACCTGCTCGATTGCGACGGCAAAGACTTACGCGAGCAAGGCCTGCTCGAGCGCAAGGCGGAACTCGCAAACATCCTGCCGAAGTCCCCGCTGCTGCTCTACAGCGAGCATGTCGCCGGCGCCGGCATCAAGGCCTTCAAGGCGGCGAATCGCGCCGGCGAAGAGGGCGTCATGGCGAAGCTCGCGAGCGGACGCTATCACTCCGGCGAACGCACGCGCGAATGGTTGAAAGTCAAGGCGAGCCAAGAGCAAGAGGTCGTGATCGTCGGCTTCACCGCGCCACGCCGCTCGCGACAATATTTTGGCGCGCTCGTGCTTGCCGTGCGCGACGGCAAGGCGTGGAAATATGCGGGGAGGGCCGGGACCGGTTTCGACGCCGAGACCTTGCATGCGCTCCATGACAAGATGGTCCCCCTGATTACCAAGACGAAGCCGATTGCCGCCAAGGTCCCGAGCGAAGCGGCCACGACCTGGGTGAAGCCCAAGCTCGTCGCCGAGGTGAAGTTCACCGAATGGACGGCGGCGGGGGAGATGCGCCACCCCGTGTTCCTCGGCCTCAGGACCGACAAGAAGGCAACCGAAGTCGTGCGCGAGCGGGCGAGACCGTTGCGCAAGGTCAAGCCGGCGCCGCGCTTGCAGCGCCGTTGAGCGCAATCCGGGCGCTGCTCGACCGGCACTTTCGTCATTCCGGCGAACGCCGGAATCCACAAGCCGGCGCAACCGTATGCGAGTCTCCCGCCGGTGTGACGCTAGCGGCTCTTGCCCTTATAGGCACGGGTGCCGGGCTTGCCCGATTTCGACCGCGGGCGCGTCTTGCGCAACGCGGCAAGCGGCATCTCGCGGTTATGCGGGCCCATCTCGTCGAGCGAGGGCTTGTGCGGCCGCGTGAGATCGGTGTCCTCCGCCGCGCGCTCCAATTCGGCCTGCCGCGCCAGCGGGTCGTTGGCGACGGCAAGCGCCATCTGGCGCAAGCGCTTGACCTCGTCCCTGAGCCGCGCCGCCTCCTCGAATTCGAGATCGGCCGCGGCCGCGCGCATGCGCTTCTCCATATCGGCGATGACGCTGTCGAGATTGTGCCCGATCAGCGTCTCGTCCTCTTCGGCGAAACCGAGGCCGGCATCGACCAGGACATGGTCGCGCTCGTAGACGCTGGCGAGGATGTCGCCGATATTCTTCTTCACGCTCTCCGGCGTGATGCCGTTCGCCTCGTTCCACGCCACCTGCTTCTCGCGCCGGCGATTGGTTTCGGCGATGGCGCGCTCCATCGAGCCGGTCATACCGTCGGCATAGAGGATCACGCGCCCATCGACGTTGCGCGCGGCGCGGCCGATGGTTTGGATGAGCGAGGTCTCCGAGCGCAGGAAGCCTTCCTTGTCGGCGTCGAGAATGGCGACGAGGGCGCATTCGGGAATGTCGAGACCCTCGCGCAGCAGATTGATGCCGATCAGGACGTCGAAGGCGCCGAGCCGCAGATCGCGAATGATCTCGATGCGTTCGAGCGTCTCGACGTCCGAATGCATGTAGCGCACGCGGATGCCCTGCTCGTGCATGTATTCGGTCAGGTCCTCGGCCATGCGCTTGGTGAGCGTGGTGACGAGCACGCGATAGCCTTGCGCGACCACCTTCCGCGCCTCGTCGATCAGGTCGTCCACCTGGGTCGAAGCCGGCCGCACCAGGACCGGCGGATCGACCAGGCCGGTGGGGCGGATCACCTGTTCGGCGAACACGCCGCGCGTCTGCTCCAGCTCCCAGCCGCCGGGCGTGGCCGAGACATAGGTCGTCTGCGGCCGCATCGCGTCCCATTCCTCGAAGCGGAGCGGCCGGTTGTCCATGCACGAGGGGAGCCTGAAGCCGTACTCGGCCAAGGTCGATTTGCGCCGGTAGTCGCCGCGGAACATGCCGCCGATCTGCGGCACCGTGACATGGCTCTCATCGACAAAGACGAGCGCGTTGTCGGGCAGGTACTCGAACAGCGTGGGCGGCGGCTCGCCGGCTTTGCGGCCGGTGAGATAGCGCGAATAATTCTCGATGCCGGCGCAGGAGCCCGTGGCCTCGATCATCTCCAGGTCGAACAGGGTGCGCTGCTCGAGCCGCTGTGCCTCGAGCAGCCGGCCGGCGCCGTGCAGCTCGTTCAGCCGCGCCTTCAGCTCGTCCTTGATGCCGCGGACCGCCTGCTTGAGCGTCGGCTTCGGCGTCACGTAATGGGAGTTGGCATAAACCTTGACCATGCTGAATTCGTCGGTCTTGGCGCCGGTCAGGGGATCGAACTCGGTGAGGCTCTCGACGCTGTCGCCGAACAACGAGATGCGCCAGGCGCGATCCTCCAAATGCGCCGGCCACAGCTCGATCGTGTCGCCGCGCACGCGGAATGAGCCGCGCATGAAATTGGCGTCGTTGCGCCGATAGTGCAGCGCCACGAGATCGGCCATCAGCTGCCTCTGCTCGATCTTGTCGCCCTGCTTCAAGCTGAACGTCATCGCGGTATAGGTCTCGACCGAGCCGATACCGTAGATGCACGACACGCTCGCCACGATGATGACGTCGTCGCGCTCGATCAGCGCGCGCGTCGCCGCATGGCGCATGCGGTCGATCTGCTCGTTGATCGAGGAGTCCTTCTCGATATAGGTGTCGGTACGCGGGATATAGGCCTCGGGCTGGTAGTAGTCGTAATACGAGACGAAATATTCGACCGCGTTGTCGGGGAAGAAGGTCCTGAACTCGCCGTAGAGCTGGGCGGCGAGCGTTTTGTTCGGCGCAAGAACGAGCGCGGGACGCTGCGTCGCTTCGATGACCTTGGCCATGGTGAAGGTCTTGCCCGAGCCGGTTACGCCGAGCAGCACCTGGTCGCGCTCGGCCGCGTTTACTTGCGCGACAAGCTCGGCGATGGCTTGCGGCTGATCGCCTTTGGGCGAGAGCTCCGATTGCAAGTCCAAGGCGACGCCGCCCTCGCTCTTTTCCGGACGGGGCGGGCGATGCGGCGTGAAGGCGGCGACGGCGCCGGTAACCAGCGGATGCTCTTGCATCAAGGGCTGCGGCGCTTCGCCGAAGCCCGGCGGACGGCGGTCGGCGCCGAGCGGAAGCCCGGCCTGCTCGCCCGTGACGGCGCGCGGCTCGGCGCGAGAGCCGAAAGTCTTGGCAACGCGATGCGGCATGAGTGCGAATATGGCGGGGGGAAGGGGGCTTGGCTAGGGGCGCGCCCTGCCGTGGCGGGAACCGAGGGGGAGGCGCAAAGTGCCGATTTGGGTTACAAAAGGGCCCTGAACCGCGGGGGGACCGTCGCGCCCATGAGTCTTTACCTGACCCAGGACTTGTCGCTGCGGGGTTTGACCCTTCTGCTCATTCTCGCCGCCTGCCTGTACTCCATCGGTCTCATGCTCGGGACAAGGTTTCTCTACGGCGTGGATCGGCTCCGCCTGAACAACGAAGTGGCCGGGTTCAAATTCGCCGTCATCGGCGTGTTCTACGCGGTGCTGCTCGCCTTCGTCGTCGTCGCGGTGTGGGAGAATTTTCGCGATACCGAAGGCACGGTTCGCAACGAGGCGAAGGCGGCGGTCGATCTGCATCGGGTCGCCTCGGTGCTGCCGGGGCCGTCCAACGCCGACATCCGCAAGGAAGTCGTCACCTACGTGAAAGATGTGCTTGGCGTCGAATGGCCGCGGATGGCCGTGGGGGAATCGAGCGACGTGGTGGCGAAAGACCTCGATCGGCTCACCCGGACGGTGTTTGCCTTCAATCCCGGAACCACGCAGGAGATGGTGCTCTATCAAACCGCGCAGCGGCTGCTGGCGCAGCTGACCGACACGCGCAACGAGAGGTTGGACAGCGCCGACGGCTCGGTGCCGGCGGTTCTGTGGTTCGTGCTGATTGTGGGCGGCTTGATCACACTCGGCTATCCGGCCTTTTTCGGTTCGACGCATCTGGGGGCGCAAGTGCTCATGACCGGGTCGCTGGCCGTCCTCGTCGCGGTCGCCTTGTTGCTCGGCATTGTCTTCGACTATCCCTTCTCCGGCAGCGTGCAGGTTTCGCCCGCCCCGTTCGAACGCGCCTTGACGGAAATGTCGGCATCTTCCCCCGCGCCGTGAAGCATCGTTGCCGGCTTGATCGCACCGGGCCGGCGTTGCCGCCAAGCCATTGAAAGGAAATAAGAATGTGCCCGTCGCACGCTCGACTTGGCGTGGCCTTTGGCCGCCGTGTCGTGCTCCGGTTCGGTGAGATCGCGGACCTGTCTGACGTTCGCCAGCGATCTCGGCGCTCACCTTCTTGCGGATGAGCGAAGCCAAATGGTCCCTTTCTCCGGCGATCGTCGTATAATGCAAAAGATGATTTGACTCGGCGCGCGGAATGGCCAGCCTCGACGCGATGACACGTGAGTCGATCCGGTACAGGTCCATTTGAACGGTCGAGTGCGGCATCAAGGCAGAATCGGAGCACACGCTATGGCGACAAGGAAGAGTGGGAAGAAGCGCACAACGGGCAGGAAGAAGAGCGCGACGGCTCGTAAGACGGGCGCACGCAAGACCGCGACAAAGAAAGTCGCAAAGAAGTCAGCCGCGAGGAAGACAACCGCAAGGAAGACAGCCGCGAAGCGCAAGCCGGCGAAGCGGGCCGCGGCCAAGAAGGCCCCGGCTCGGAAGAGTGCCGCGCGCAAGCCGGCGAAGCGGGCCGTGAAGTCCGCCCGCAAGCCCGCAGCCGCCGCGCCGAAGCCGGCCG
>DATEMT010000257.1:0-4346 GCA_035275445.1 Methyloceanibacter sp.
AGCGGCGTTTCCGCGAACTAGCGCCGCCGATCGTCGAGTGCGAGCGCGCCGGGACCGGAGCCGGCGAGAACGAGCAGCCCGCCCGTGATGGTGATGTTCTTCATGAAGTTGATCATCTGCATCATGTCGCCCGGATGATAGTGAAACAGATAGCCCGCGAGAACGCAGAAGCCGGCAAGGGCTATGGCGGCCCAGCGGGTGAAAAGGCCGAACAAGACGAGCAGCCCGCCGCCGAGCTCGGTCAGAATGACGAGCGGCAGCAATGCGCCGGGAACGCCCGCCGCCTCCATGTGCTCGGCGGTGCCGGCATAGCCGAAGATTTTGCCCCAGCCCGACTGAATGAAGATGATCGAAAGCACCACGCGGCCGATCAAGATGAGATAAGGCGCAGCTCGTTCCATCCCGCATCCCTCCCGTATCGTTGGCCGAATCGCCGGCCATTCTAGCGGCCCGGACCCGCGCGCTCTAGTTCACCATGCCGGAAAAAAGCAGCAGAAAAGCCTTTATCATGCCGATGACCACGGCCGCCGCCACGATCAGGCTCGCCACCCCGACCGCAAGTCCGACCAGAACGGCGAGCCCGTCCTTCTCGACAATGGCGAGCCCGATGATGGCGATGGCGAGGGCTGGAAGGAAATTGGCGAAAGGGATCGGCAAGGCAAGGACGATCGCAAGGATAAGAAGGGCGAGCCCGACCAGTCGTTCGCCGGTCCACGACAAAAGACCGGTGAGACGCGGCCGCAGCAGGCGCTCGGCGCCTTCGAGATAGGGCAGCGAACGCAAGACAACGTTGGCGAAACTTTCGCGCGGGAACGACCGCCGCGTCAGCCAGTGCGGAAACCACGGCTTATGGCGCCCATAGGTGAGTTGCGCGGCGAGCAGCACCAGCGGCAGGCCGAGCACGGCCGAGAGCAGAGGGATGTTGACCGGCACGAGATTGGGCAGGGCGAAGATGAAAAGCAGGACACCGAAGCCGCGATCGCCGAGCGCATCGCGCAACGCCGCAAGGCTGATGCGCGGCTCGGAATGACTCATGACGAAATCGCGCAGCACGTGCGAGGTGCGGCGCGGTCGCTGCCGCGGCGTCGAGTCCGGCGCGTTGCCGGTCGGGGAGGCGTCTTCCTGCCGATTCATGCTGAGCCGAGCCTCGAAGCTGCCGATCAGGGATTGCCGGCAGGCGCTTCCGCCTTTATCTCGGTGCATTTCTTGGTGGCGAACTCATTGACCATGCGCACGACCTCGGACCCGAGCACGTTGGTGTTGTTGTCGAGACCCGTGCCGGCGTAGATCAGGGGGTAGATCAGAAGCGGTGCGTTCGCCTCGCCCCAATTGATGCTGGCCTCCGTCGCCTTGCCGTTCTCGAATTTTACCTTCGGCGCAAGCGTCACCTCGACCGTATAGGGCTCGCCGTCCTCTTTCTGCGCCAGTGTGCAACTCACTTTCTGCGCCGGCATGACAATCTCGTGCGAGGGCTCGCTCATCGCCAAAGCGAGAGACTTCCGCTTCAGTTCGAGCTTCGACTGGCACACGGCCTTGCCCCACGGCCAGCTCAGCTTGCCGCCCAGCATCTTGACGATGTCTTCCTCGCGCCAGGTCTTGACGATGTCGCAAGCGACGTCCTCGCCATTGGGGTCGCGCGTGGCGATGATGTCGCAAATCTTCTTCTTGCACTCTTTGCGCGCTTCCTTCTCGGCCGCCTCCTCGGGCGTAAGCTGCCGCTTGGCCTCGCCGGGGCTCGCTTCCCTCGGCGCCGTTTGTTCGGCCGGAGCCTCGGCGCCGTCTTGCGCGGGACTGTCCGCCGCTTCGAGCGCGCCGGGGGCGAGCGCAAGGAAGGATGCGGCCATCAGGGCAAAGAAACGCATCATGGGTGTTTGCCTCCCCTATCGAGAGCAGTGACGATGGCCTCGCCCATCTCGCGCGTGCCGACGGTGCGGCAGCCGTCCTGCTTGATATCGGCGGTGCGAAGGCCCTGATCGAGCACGGCTGCGATCGCCGCGTCGATGCGGTCGGCCGTCTCGCCGAGGAAGAAGGAATAGCGCAGGCACATGGCGAGGCTCGCGATGGTGGCGATCGGGTTGGCGACGCCTTGTCCGGCGATGTCGGGGGCGGAGCCGTGCACCGGCTCGTAGAGCGCGCGGCGGTGGCCGCGCTCGTCGGCGGCGCCGAGCGAAGCCGACGGCAGCATGCCGAGCGAGCCGGTGAGCATCGCCGCCTCGTCCGACAGCATGTCGCCGAACAGATTGTCGGTGACGATTACGTCGAACTGCTTCGGCGCGCGGACGAGCTGCATGGCGCAGTTGTCGGCGAGGATGTGGTGGAGCGTCACGTCGCCGTAGCGCTCCTTGTGGACGTTGGTGACCACCTCGTTCCACAGCACGCCGGTCTTCATGACATTGCGCTTCTCGGCCGAATGCACCAGCCGCTTGCGCTCGCGGGCGAGGTCGAAAGCGACGGAAGCGATGCGCTCGATCTCGTAGGTATCGTAGACCTGGGTATCGACGGCGCGCTTCTGTCCGTTGCCGAGATCGCTGATGGTTTTCGGCTCGCCGAAATAGACGCCGCCGGTCAGCTCGCGCACGATCATGATGTCGAGCCCGTCGACACGGTCGCGCTTGAGCGAGGAGGCATCGGCGAGCGCGGGATAGCAAATGGCGGGACGGAGATTGGCGAACAGCGCGAGATCCTTGCGCAGCCGCAACAGCCCGGCCTCGGGTCTGTGGTCGTAAGGCACGCCATCCCATTTCGGGCCGCCGACCGCGGCGAGCATGACGGCATCGGCGGCAAGCGCCCGCTCCATGGTCGCGTTGGAAATGGCCTGGCCGTGCGCGTCATAGGCCGCGCCGCCGACGAGATCGGTCTCGGTCTCGATCGCGGCCGCGCCGGTCCGGTTCACCCAGGCGACGACGCGCTCGGTCTCGGCCATCACTTCGGGGCCGATGCCGTCCCCCGGAAGCAGCAGAAGCTTATAGGTTGCCATGCCCCGTTCCATGCGTCAGAGACAGTGGATAGTAACGGCCTTGCCTAACGGGAGTGCGAAATGCTGACAAGAGCGCTGTTTCTGGTGGTCCTCATGCTCGGAGCCGGGGCGCCGATTGAAGCGGGGGCGCAAGAGGCGAAAGTGTTGGCGCTCGGCCTCAGCGACCATGAGGTGACGCAAGCCGAAGTGGAGACGGGCGAGGCGTTGCCTCCGCCGCATTTCAACACCGGAGGCGTCGCTTATGGCCTCGCGGCCGACCTGAAAAAAGGCGACGCGGTCGAGGTCGCTCTCGTCAAGGACGGCAAGCCTTTGCACATCAACAGCGAGACGCTAGCCGAGGACAGTGCGCGTGTCCTCCTCCAGGCCGGAAAGCGCGGGGTTCCCGCCGGCGGCTGGCCCGAGGGCCAATATGCGGCCACGATCAAGGTCACCCGCGACGGCAAGACGCTCATCGAGCAGTCATCGACGCCGATCCCGATCGAATAGGCAAGAGAGCTCGCGGCTATTATTTGTGCATTGCCTTAGCGGGTGGCGCCCGCGTCGAACCGCTCACCCCTCACCCTTCCCGCCGATCGTCGCGCTTCGCGCGCAGGGCGGGAAGCCCTCTCCCTCAAGGGGAGAGGGGATTCATTACCAATCCAGCTTACCCTGCAATTCAGGATGATTACGCGAGGCGTTACGCCCAGGGGCGCTCGAGGCGGGCGCTGTGCTCGAACTGCTCGATGGCGCCCTCCTTTTCCAAGGTGAGGCCGATATCGTCGAGGCCTTCCATCAGGCAGCGCTTGCGGAACGGATCGATCTCGAAGCGGATCACGCCGCCGTCGGGACCTCTGATCTCCTGCGCGGCGAGGTCGATCGAAAGCGTGGCGTTGGCGCCGCGCCCGGCATCGTCGATGAGCTTGTCGATCTCGGTTTGCGGCAAGGCGACGGGGAGAATGCCGTTCTTGAAACAGTTGTTGTAGAAGATGTCGGCGAAGGAAGGCGCGATCAAACAACGAATGCCGAAATCGAGCAGCGCCCACGGCGCGTGCTCGCGTGAGGAGCCGCAGCCGAAATTCTCGCCGGTGATGAGGATCTTCGCGTCCGCGTAAGGCTGTTTGTTCAGGACGAACTCGGGCAAGGCTGCGCCCTTCTCGTCATAGCGCAATTCGGCGAACAGGCCCGTGCCGAGCCCGGTGCGCTTGATGGTCTTCAGGTACTGCTTGGGAATGATCATGTCGGTGTCGACATTGATCATCGGCAGAACGGCGGCGATCCCGGTCAGCGTGGTGAATTTCTGCATGGGTTCCTCTTGCAACGGAACCTATGTAGAGGCAAGCGGCCGCGCTTTCCAGCTTTTCAGGCCGGGCCGCTAGCGGCTAAGGTTCGC
>DATEMT010000258.1:0-2140 GCA_035275445.1 Methyloceanibacter sp.
TCAATTGCGTCATGGGCAAGTCGGGCGGCGAGCAGCCGGCAGCCGAAACCCCAGCACCGGCGCCCGCGCCCGAGGCCCCGGCCCCAGCGGCGCCGCCTCCGGCGCAATAAAGGTTCTCGCGTCGAGTCGGCACGAATTCGAGACCGCGCGTTGGCAAGACGCGCGGTCCTTTGTCTGGCGTCACGACACGATCCTCAAGGCTTCGCCCGCTACGGATAGTTAAGCCTGTCTTGCGCGGGCCGAGGCCGTATCGGGCGTTGCAATTGACAGGAGCGGGCGGGACCGAAAAGATCGGCCCCCATCAGGCGTTTTGCCTTCCCCGAGCCACGCGACCCCGAGCATGACCTCCGACCGAAGCCAAGCCCAGACGGCCGCCAACGAAGGCGCAACCGGGGCTGCGGCGGACGCGCGGCTCGCGCGGCTGCTCGATGCGTCCCCGGCCGTCGTCTACAGCTTCGAGGCCAAGGGCGATTTTTCGCCGACTTACGTCAGCGAGAACATCACCCGGATCTTCGGCTATGCCGCGCAGGACTATCTCGACGACCCCGGTTTCTGGCGGGGCCATGTCCATCCCGACGACCTCGCCCGGGTCGAAGCGGAGATGAGCGGCCTCTTCGCCGAGGGGCGGCACGCCTGCGAATACCGCTTCCGGCGCAAAGACGGCAGCTATTGCTGGGTGAACGACGAGCAGACGCTGGTGCGGGATGCCAAGGGCGACCCGCTCGAAGTGGTGGGCTCGTGGAGCGATATCGGCCCTCGCAAGGCGGCCGAGGAGGCAGAAGCGCACGCGCGCGAACGGCTCAACGGCTTGCTCGAAAGCGCCCCGTCCGTCATCTACAGCTTCAAGGCGCATGGCGACTTCGCGCCGACCTTTGTCAGCGAGAATATCAAGCGCTTGCTCGGCTACTGCCCGGAAAAATATCTCGAGTCTCCGGATTTCTGGCGCGAGCGGGTGCACCCTGAGGATCTGACTTCGGTCGAGGCCGGGCAGGCGAAGCTGTTCGAGACCGGCAGGCACGCAAGCGAGTATCGCTTCCGCAAGCGCAACGGCACTTATATCTGGGTGAGGGACGAGCAGTATCTCATGCGCGGCGCGGAAGGAGCCCCGGAAGAGATTGTCGGCTCGTGGAGCAACATCACCGCGCGGAGAGAGGCCGAGCAGGCCTCGAACGCCGCGCGCGCACGTTTCGACCTGCTCCTCCACGGCGCGCCGGCGGTGGTGTACAGCTTCGAGGCGGGCGGCTCCTACCGGCCCACTTTCGTCAGCGACAACATCAAGCGCGTGCTCGGTTACGAACCGGCTCAGTACTTGCAGGACCCGGAGTTCTGGCGCGCCCACGTTCACGCCGAGGACCTCGCCGAAATCGAGGCGGCGCAGGCGAAGCTTTTCGAGACCGGAAGCCACGTCGCCGAGTACCGCTTCCGCAAGGCCGACGGCGTCTATTGCTGGGTCAGCGACGAGCAGCATCTGGTCAAGGACCAGAACGGCAACCCGCTCGAAGTGATCGGATCGTGGAGCGAAGTGACGGCGCGCAAGACGGCGGAGCAGGCGGCTCTGGCCGAGAGCGAGCAACGGCTGACCGACGCCATCGAGACCGTTTCGGAGGGTTTTGCCCTTTACGACAAGGACGACCGCCTCGTGCTCGGCAACGGCAAATTTGCCGAGCTATTCGATTGCGGCGATGGCGGACCGAAACCGGGCGCGACCTTCGAGGCGATCATCGGCGCTGCGGTCGCGCACGGCCTGATCGAGGATGCCAAGGGGCGCGAGGAGGGCTGGCTCAGGCAGCGGCTGGCCGAGCACCGTCATCCGGGCGCGCCGTTGCTGCAACGCCGCGCCGACGGCCGCTGGCTGCAAATCAGCGAGCGCCGCACCGCGACCGGCGGCACCGTCGCGGTTTACAGCGATCTTACCGAGGTGAAGGAGAGCGAGCAGAGGGCCGCGGCCGCCAATCAGCTCATCCTGCAAAGCCTGCGCTATGCGAGCCGAATCCAGACGGCGGTGCTGCCGGCGCGGCGCGAGCTCGAAGCGGTGGCGGCCGACCATTTCCTCATCTGGGAGCCGCGCGACATCGTCGGCGGCGACTTCTTCTGGTTCCAGCCGGTCCCCGAAGGCTATGCCGTGATGGTCGGCGATTGC
>DATEMT010000259.1:0-6199 GCA_035275445.1 Methyloceanibacter sp.
GCCGGGCGAGACCGTCGCAGTCCTCGGCGCGGCCGGAGGAGCGGGCCTCGCCGCCGTCGAGATTGCCAAGCTGATGGGCGCGCGCGTCATCGCCGTCGCCTCCTCCGACGAGAAGCTCGCGCTCGCGCAAAAGCTCGGCGCCGACGAGGGCATCGACTACTCCAAAGAAGACCTCAAGCTCGGCCTCAAGGCGTTGACCGGCACCAAAGGCGTGGACGTTCTCTACGATCCCGTCGGTGGCGACTATGCCGAGGCCGCCTTGCGCGCCATGGCGTGGGACGGGCGCTATCTCGTGGTGGGCTTCGCCTCGGGCGCGATCCCGCGCCTTCCGCTCAATCTCGTCTTCCTCAAGGGCTGCGCCATCATCGGCGTGTTCTGGCCCGCCTTTGTCGCGCGCGAGCCCGAGCGGCATCGCGCCAACATGGTCGAGCTGCTCGATTGGTGCCGGCAGGGACGGATCGCGCCGCACATCCATGCGCGCTTTCCCCTCGCCGAGACCGGCGCCGCGCTCGCCCTGATCGAGGGCCGCAAGGTCACCGGCAAGGTGATCGTCAATCCGCAAGCCTAGCTCGAGCGGGGAAGCTCCTTGTCGAGCGCCCGCGCGGCCGCGGCCCTGTGGGTCGGTGTGATATGCGTCGCGACGAGGCCGATCACCGCGGTGAGCAGCGCCGCGTCGTCGGCAAAGCCGAGCCCCACGATCATGTCGGGGATGAAATCGAACGGCAGGATGAAATAGGCGATCGCCGCCAGCAGCATGCCGCGCACGCGCATCGGCGTCGCCGGATCGAGCGCGCAGTAATAGGCGGCGACCAGATCCTCGACGAACGGCACCATGCCGGCAAAGCGCTTGAGCTTGGCCCAGAAGTCGCGGCGGACCTTGCGCTCCTTCTCGGCGAAAGCGGCGAACGAAATCTCACGGCCCAGCGCCGCGTGCTTGAGATCGCTTGCTTCGTTCCAGGCAACCATCGTTCTCACCTCGCAAGAAGAGAAGCCCGAGAGCCGAAAATAAGGTCGGCGCCTAGGTCCTGCAAGCGCGGGCTTGAAGCCCCGCGAGCCTGCCTTGCAGGGCAGCCGGCCGCATGCCATTTGACCGGCATGGCAAGGCACCGGATTCTCTTCGTCTGTCTCGGCAATATCTGCCGCTCGCCGATGGCCGAAGGCGTCTTCCGCCGCATCGCCGAGGATGACGGCGTGCTCCATCTCTTCGACGTCGACTCCGCCGGTCTCGGCCATTGGCATATCGGCCAGGCGCCTGACACGCGCGCGCAGAAGGCGGCGCGCGATCGCGGCATCGACATCTCGGGCCAGAGCGCGCGGCAGGTGACGCACGGCGATTTTGCCCGCTTCGACCTTCTGCTTGCCATGGACGAGGGAAATTTCCAGGAGCTGGTGCAGCTCGCGCCGGCCGAGGCGCGGCATAAGGTCCGCCGCTTTCTCGACTTTGCCGCCGACGCGCGGACAAAAGACGTGCCCGACCCCTTCTTCGGCGGCCCCGAAGGCTTCGACCATGCGCTCGACCTGATCGAGCAGGCCGCGCGCGGCCTGCTTGCGAGCCTCGCCGCCGATGCGCCCCAGGTGACGCGAGGCGCCTAGTTCTCGAGCGGGTAGGCCGCTTCGACCACGTAGGGTCCGCCGCCGACCGAGTTCCGCGAAGAGTAGAGCACGAAGCGGCTGACGGTGAAGGGCTGAGGCCCGATATCGCCTTGGCGTTGGAGATAGGCCGCGACCGATTCGGCGCGCGCGCCTTTCAGCCGCGCCAGCGTCACATGTGGCTTGTAGTTGCGGCCCTCAGGCGGCAGCCCCGCCTCGCGCGCCGCGCGCTCATTGGCGCGTTGCAAGCTGTCGAGCCCTTGCGAACGCCCGATGCCGGCGAAGATGGCCCGCGGCTTGTCGCCGCCGAAACTGCCGAGGCCGGTCACTTCGAGCTCGAACGGCGCCGCCACGATCTCGCCGAGCGCCGACTCGAAATCCCGCGCCGTTGCCCCGTCCACATCGCCGATGAAGCGCAAAGTGAGGTGATAGTTCTCAGGGTCGATCCAGCGTGCGCCGGTGAGCCCGGAGCGAAGCAGGGTCAGGCGCTCGGCGACGCTTCGTGGAATCTCGATGGCGGAAAAGAGTCGGGGCATGGGTGGAGCTACTCCCTCACGCAAGATGCAAAGCGTCAGGGACAGGGGTTGGGATAGTCAAGATGCAGTTGCTCGATATCCGCAAGGACGGCGTCCGAGAGCGTGAGCTCGGCCGCGGCGATATCGGTCTTGAGCTGGTCCATGGTCGTCGCGCCGATGATGGTGCTGGTGACGAACCGACGCGACGCCGCGAACGCGATCGCCATTTGAGCGGGATCGAGCCCATGCCGGCGCGCAGCTTCGACATAGGCGGAGATAGCCTTGGGCCCGTTCCCTTTCTCGTAGCGGCCGAGCCGGTCGAACAGGGTCTTGCGCGACCCCGGCGGCAACGCGCCGCCTTCATACTTCCCGCTGAGATAGCCCTGGCCGAGCGGCGAATAGGCGAGCAGGCTCACCTCTTCGCGGTAGGCGACTTCGGACAGGCCGACTTCGAAGGAACGGTTGACGAGGTTGTAGGCGTTCTGGATCGAGGCCAGCCGGGGTAGCCCGTGCTGCGCGGCGACCCTGAGAAAGCTCATGACCCCCCACGGCGTCTCGTTCGAGAGGCCGACAAATCTCACTTTGCCTTCGGCCACGAGCTTGCCCAAGGCGCCGAGGATATCGTCGATGGGATAGGTCTCGCCTTCGAGATGGAGATAGTCGAGGCCCTCGAAGACGCGCATCGGCCGGTCGGGCCAGTGGAGCTGGTAGAGGTCGATATGGTCGGTCCTGAGGCGTTTCAGGCTCGCCTCGGCCGCCTCCATGATCTGGCCCGGGCTTTGCCGCGTCGCTTTTTCGTTCTTCCGGACCCAGACCATCTTGCCGCGGCCTGCGACCTTGGTCGCGATCACCACCTTGTCCCGCGCTTTGCGCGCCGCGAGCCAAGTGCCGATGATCGCCTCGGTGCGGCCTTGGGTCTCGGGCTTGGGCGGGATCGGATAGATCTCGGCCGCATCGAAGAAGTTGATGCCGCGGTCCACGGCATAGTCCATCTGGGCGTGGCCTTCGGCCTCACTGTTCTGTTGGCCGAAGGTCATGGTGCCGAGGCAGAGCCTCGAGACGTTGACGCCGGTACGGCCGAGCGCACGGTATTCCATGGCGATTTCTGCCCGCTTCAGGCCGGGCTCAGCCTGCCTCGTTCGTGCCGAACGCCACGGCGCCGGTGCGTTCGATCCGTTGGTCGGCCTGCTCGGTCGCGAAGAACGTGGTAAAGAGCAGCCACAATACGAAGGCCGCAACGGTGAGGAGCGCGATGGCCGCGCCAATCTTGCCGAAATGTAGGGGCATGGGGTCTCGGCGAGTTGTTGGCAGAAGGGCGACACTAGCCAAGTCGGACGGCGCGATCAATCGGCTCGGCTCCGTCCCAGAGGGAAACGTCGATGGCGAATGGTGAGTATGGGCGGCAACCGGGCGGCAACGATCGCGTCATCCTCGTCATTTGCCCCACCCACCGCGACCATCGCGAGCTGCCTCGCGTCACGCCTCGAGGCGTCACATATCTCTTTCACGACTACGCCAGCATCAGTCTCGAAGACCTGATCTGCAATGTCGCGCAGGACGCCGACTTTGCCGCCGGCCCGCTCGAGGAGATGGACGCGATCCTGGCCAAGTTCGCCGGCGTTCGCCTCGCCGCGGTCGTCAGCACCGACGACTACCCGGGCTCGGCACTTGCCGCTTCCATCGCCAGGGCGCTCGGTCTTCCCGGACCCGATCCCGCAATCACGCTGATCTGTCAGCACAAATACTTGGCGCGCCGCGCGCAACAGAAACTCGTGCCGGACGCCGTGCCGCCCTTCGCGCTGATCGATGTCGCGCCGGGCTCGTCCCTTCCCGACGGCTTGCGCTTTCCGCTCTTCGTCAAGCCGGTGAAGTCCTTCTTCTCGATCGGCGCCGAGCGGGTCGATGAGCCCGCTTCGCTCGTCGCGCTCTTCCCCCGCTGGGCGGCCCAGGATCAATTCTTCGCGCCGCTCGATGAGATGCTGGAGCGCTACGCCGGCGCGGCCATCGGCACCAAACGGCTCATCGCCGAGGGCGTGCTGAAGGGCGAGCAAGTAACCGTCGAAGGGTTTGTTCATGGCGGCAAGGCCACCATCATGGGCGTCGTCGACTCGGTGATGTTCCCGGGCACGCTCGCCTTCGCGCGCTTCGATTATCCTTCCGCCCTGCCGGCCGACGTGCAGCGACGCATGTCCGACATTGCCGCGGCGCTCATGCCGGGACTCGGTTTCGACAACGGCATGTTCAATATCGAGATGATGTACGACGCCACGTCCGGAGCAATCTCGATCATCGAGATCAATCCGCGCATGGCCTCGCAATTCGCCGATCTCTACGAGAAGGTGGACGGCACCAACAGTTACGCGGTCCTGCTCGACATCGCACAAGGCCGCAACCCCCGCTTCAGGCGGCGGGAGGGTCGCTACAGCTTCGCCGCCAGCATCGTGCTGCGCAGCTTCGACGACCATGTCGTCGCCGCTTTACCGGACGCGGCCGATCTCGAACGGCTCGAGCGCGCCTACCCCGACATCAGGGTCGAAATTCTCGCGCGCGTCGGCCGCGCGCTGTCGTCGGAAATGCAGGACGGGACGAGTTACCGCTACGGCATCGTCAATCTCGGCGGCAACGACCGCGACGACGTGCTCGCGCGATTCGCCGCCTGCCGCGACAGTCTCGGCATCGTGTTCGAGCCGGTCAGGGCGCCGCAACCGGCGCCGGAAATGGCGGCGCAGCAAAGCGTGCAAATCGGCGCTTAACCGCGCCCGCCGCGCCCGGCCATTGCGCCGCGGCGCCCGGGCCTATATATCGCGGCCATGGAAACGCGGGCCGCTCCGGCCCGCGTTCTTTACTTTTCGGCATCATGAACCTCCGCAATATCGCCATCATCGCCCATGTCGATCATGGGAAGACCACCCTGGTTGACCGGCTCTTGCAGCAATCCGGCGCCTTCCGCGACAACCAGCGGGTGGCCGAGCGCGCGCTCGACTCCAACGATCTGGAGCGCGAGCGCGGCATCACCATCCTCGCCAAGGTCACCTCGATCCTGTGGCAGAACACGCGAATCAATATCGTGGACACGCCGGGCCATGCCGATTTCGGCGGCGAGGTCGAGCGCATTCTCAACATGGTTGACGGCGCGCTGGTTCTGGTCGATGCCGCCGAGGGCCCGTTGCCGCAGACCAAGTTCGTGGTGTCGAAGGCGCTGAAGATGGGCCTGAAGCCCATCGTCGTCATCAACAAGGTCGATCGCGCCGACGCCCGGCCGCAAGAGGTGGTGAACGAGGTGTTCGACCTCTTCGCCGCACTCGATGCCAGCGACGAGCAGCTCGACTTCCCCATTCTCTACGGTTCGGCCAAGGAAGGCTGGATGGCGGCCTCGCCCGAGGGTCCGAAGACGCTCGGCATGCAGCTCCTGTTCGACCTCGTGCTCACCCATGTCGCCGCGCCCAAGGTCGAGGACGGTCCGTTCCGCCTGCTCGGGACCATTCTCGAAGCAAACCCCTATCTCGGCCGCATCGTCACCGGCCGCATCACCTCAGGCAGCATTGCGCCCAATGATCCGGTCAAGGTGCTCGACCACACCGGCGCTCTTGTCGAGCAGGGAAGGGCAACGAAGGTGCTCGCCTTTCGCGGGCTCGAGCGCGTCGGCCTCGACGAGGCCACAGCCGGCGACATCGTCTCGATCGCGGGCCTCCCTAACGCGACCGTCGCCCATACCATCTGCGCGCCCGAGGTGACCGCTCCTCTTCGCGCCCAGCCGATCGACCCGCCGACCTTGTCGATGACGTTCCGGGTCAACGATTCGCCGCTTGCCGGCACCGAAGGAACCAAGGTGACGGGACGCATGATCCGCGACCGGCTGCTGCGCGAGGCGGAAGGCAATGTCGCGCTGCGCGTCACCGAATCCGCCGAGAACGACGCGATGGAAGTCGCCGGCCGCGGGGAACTGCAGCTCGGCATCCTGATCGAGACGATGCGGCGCGAGGGCTTCGAACTGTCCGTGTCGCGCCCCAAGGTGCTGCTGCGGCGGAACCAGGCGGGCGAACTGGAAGAGCCGCTCGAAGAAGTCGTGATCGACGTCGACGTGGAGCATTCCG
>DATEMT010000260.1:0-2233 GCA_035275445.1 Methyloceanibacter sp.
GGCGGTCGAGACCGAGCGAGCGGAAGCTGTCCGCCCCGGCGAGCCGTTCCAGGCTTGCGCGCTTGAGTCCGCTCCGCCGCCAGAGATCGCGCACATCACGATATGTCTCCCTCCCTAACTCTCTTTTGTCATGCCCGCGCAGGCGGGCATCCAGTATCTCCCGGTCTTCGTTATCAAGAGTCTCGGGATGACTGGGTCGCCCGGTCAAGCCGGGCGATGACACGAGCGAAGGAAGATCGAGGGGGAGGCTGTCGCGGATCGCGACGAGGCGCTTCGCGTCGTCCTCGCGCAAGCCGTCGATCTGGCGAAGCCCGAGGCGAAGCGCAAAACGGGCATCCGGCTCTTGGTCATGTCCGCTCGATCGCCCGGTCGAGCCCGGCGACGACATCGCCTGGGTGTTTTTTGTTCGCGCTCCTTGAGCGCTTGCAGGTTCGAGCGTGCAGTCCCATTCGCTCCAATTGATATCGGCTTCGCGCGCTTCGACGCCGTGCGCGCGGGCGCAAGAAACGATCTGCGCCGGCGCGTAGAAGCCCATCGGCTGCGCATTGAGCAGCGCGGCGGCAAAGGCGGCGGGGTAATGGCATTTGAGCCAGGACGAGACATAGACGAGATGGGCGAAGGACGCGGCATGGCTCTCGGGAAAGCCGTATTCGCCGAAGCCTTTGATCTGATTGAAACAGCGCTCGGCGAAATCGGGCGGGTAGCCGCGCGCGGTCATGCGGCCGACCATCTTCTCTCGCAGTCGGTCGATCGTGCCGCGGCGGCGGAACGTCGCCATGGCGCGGCGGAGCTCGTTCGCTTCCGGGCCCGAGAACTTCGCCGCCACCATGGCAAGCCGCATGGCCTGCTCCTGGAACAGCGGCACGCCCAGGGTCTTGCCGAGCACCTGGTGAAGCTCGTCGGCCGGGCCGTGATCGGGGTGAGGCGAGGGGAAGACGACAGCCTCCTCGCCGCAGCGGCGGCGCAGATAGGGGTGAACCATGTCGCCTTGAATCGGGCCCGGCCTCACGATGGCGACCTCGATGACGATATCGTAGAAGCAACGGGGCTTGAGCCGCGGCAGCATGTTCATCTGCGCCCGGCTCTCGACCTGGAACACGCCGATCGAATCCGCGCGGCACAACATGTCGTAAACGCGAGGATCGTCGCGGGGCACGGTGCCGAGCGCGACGTTCTTGCCATAGTGATCCTTCAAGAGAGCGAAGGCCTTGCGGATGCAGGTGAGCATGCCGAGGCCGAGCACATCGACCTTGAGCAGGCCGAGCGCGTCGAGATCGTCCTTGTCCCATTCGATCACGGTGCGGTCTTCCATGGCGGCGTTGCCGATGGGGACCACTTCCGACAACGGTCCGCGTGTCAGCACGAAGCCGCCGACATGCTGGGAGAGATGGCGGGGGAAGCCGATCAGCTCTTGGGTGAGCTCCAGAACGCGGGCAAGCAGCGGGTCGGACGGATCGAGCCCGGCTTCGCGGACATGGTGTTCGGGCAGGCTCGAATTGCTCAAGCCCCAGATGGCGGTGGCGAGCGCCGCGACGGTGTCGCTGCTCAAGCCCAGCGCCTTGCCCACTTCGCGCACGGCAAGCCGCCCGCGATAACAGATGACCGTGGCGGCAAGCCCGGCGCGGTCGCGGCCGTAGCGGGCATAGATATATTGAATCACCTCCTCGCGCCGCTCGTGCTCGAAATCGACGTCGATGTCCGGCGGCTCTTTCCGCTCCGGCGAGACGAAGCGCTCGAACAGGAGATCGATCTCGGTCGGATCGACATTGGTGATGGCGAGGCAGTAGCAGACGGCGGAATTGGCGGCCGAGCCGCGACCCTGGCAAAGGATGCCCAGGCTTCGCGCGTAACGGACAATGTCGTGGACGGTGAGGAAATAGGGCGCGTAGTCGAGCTCGGCGATCAGCGCAAGTTCCTTGACGATCGTGTCGCGGATTTTGCCGGGGAGGCCGGTCGGGTAACGCCAGGCCGCTCCGTCCCAGGTCAGATCTTCGAGATGGGATTGGGGGGTTTTCCCGGCGGGAACCGGCTCGTCGGGATATTCGTATTTCAGCTCGTCGAGCGAGAAGGCGCAAGCTTGCGCGATCTCGACGCCGCGGCGAAGCGCATCCTCATGGCCGGCGAAGAGCCGCGCCATCTCCTTCGCCGATTTGATATGCCGCTCGGCATTGGCTTCGAGGCGGAGCCCGGCCTCGGCAATGGTGCATTTCTCGCGGATGCAGGTGAGCACGTC
>DATEMT010000261.1:0-3954 GCA_035275445.1 Methyloceanibacter sp.
CTCTTCGCTCTCGTCGTCGAGCACCAATTCCTCGGTGTCCTCGACCTCGACCACCGTGACCGTCACGGACTTCGCCTCTTTGACGGGCGGCTTGCTTTCGAAATCGTCCTCGTCCAGATCGGGCTCGATCTTCCTGATCGCAACGAACGGATCGGCCAAGGCGGCAGCTTGCTGCGGCCGTGCGGCGGGGACCTCGGCGACCGCTTGCACCTCGGGGACATCGGGAACATCGGGGGCATCGGCCAGATCGCGCGACAATTGCGTGATCATGGCTTCGAGCCCCTTGAGCTCGCCCGCGATCCTGTCGCGCTGCGACCTTGCCTCGCCTTCGAGGTCGGAGCGCAGCGTTTCGATCTTGGCATGCACCGCCTCGATCTCCTGGGACACGCCGGCGAAACGGCTTGCCCCGCCGCCGCGATCGCCGGCGCCATAATCGCTCACGGCCTGATCGAGCCGGTCGACGCGATCGCTGAGAAGATCGAGGCGTGACACCTCATCCTCGACCTTGTCGATGCGCTGAAGGTCCTTGTCGATGACTTCGAGCGCGGCTTCGAGCTCATTGATGCGGTCGGAACCGCCGCCGCCGCCGGATTTGGGGGTGCGCGCCATCATCAGGTAAGAGGCGGCCATGACCATATAGAGCGCGGCGGAGGCGATCAGCGCCGGGATCTGGGCGATGCCGGAATGGAGAATGAGGCCGACGGCGAAAGCGACCGCGGTGACGGCCATGGCGATGAGCACGATCACATCGAGCATGGCAAGGCCTCCCGAATTGTCGCTCCGGCTCGCGGCCATGGCTGTCGTGCGCGCCAAATGTTCACCCTCGCGCGAAAATCATGCGGCGACCGGCCCCTCCAAAGCAACCGTGATTTGGCCGCTGCGTCTCATGTTGATAGCAGTCCGCCGCGGCGAAACCAAGCGGCTCTGGACGCTCGAGGAGCGCCCGGCGCTGCGGCCGAATGCCGATGCCAAACCGTCAAGTTTCTGGGGTAAGCTCCCGATCTGAACGCAGCGAAAGGTCGCGCATCATGAAAAACACGTTCGTACCGGTCATCAGCGCCGCCGCCCTGCTTGGGCTGATCGCCGTCTTGGCGCCCGCCCGCGCCGCGGATCCGACCCCGGCCGATCTGGTTGATGCCTTGAACGGCCTGTTCGGCAAGCCGCACGGCACGCGCAGCGCCCATGCCAAGGGATTCTGCCTCAAGGGTCAGTTCACGCCCGCGCCCGACGCCGCCAAGCTCTCCAAGGCCGCGCATTTTGCCAAGAAGGTGCCCATCACGGCGCGCTTCTCGCTCGGCGGCGGCGACCCGAATTCGCCCGACAATGCCAAAGGCAATGTGCGTGGCATGGCGATCCGTTTCGACCTCGGCAGCGGCGCTTACACCGATCTCGTGATGATCTCGGCCCCGATGTTCTTCGTGAAGACACCGGCCTTGTTCGTCGAGTTCCTCAAGACGGTCGCCTCGGGCGACAAGGCAAAGCTCGACGCCTTCTTCGCCGCGCACCCGGAATCGACGCTACAAGCGGCCTGGCTCAACAGCCATCCGATCCCGGCAAGCTATGGCGGCGTCGATTATTTCGGCGTGCATGCCTTCACCTTCACCAATGCCGACGGCACCAAGACGCTCGTCAAATACAAGGCCATTCCCGATGCGGGCGAGCTCGGATTGACGGACGAAGAGGCGGCGGGCAAAGGCGTGAATTTCTACGAGGAGGAGATGAAAGAGCGGCTCGGCAAGGGGCCGGTCTCCTTCGAGCTCGTGGCCATCGGCGGCCGCGACGGCGATCAGACCAGCGACCCGACGCAACGTTGGGACGATGAGGATGGGCGCCAGACCACCCCGCTCGGCAAGATCAGCATCGACGGGGTCGCGCCGGCCGCCACCTGCGATGCGTTCGCGTTCCTGCCGGGAAACCTGACCGACGGCATCGCCGGGCCGGCCGACGACCCCATTTTCCAGATCCGGTCGCTGGACTACGCCGTCTCGTTTACGCGCCGGCAGGCCCAATAGCACAAATCTGGTCCGCTTGAGGTCCCCCTGCCTTGACAGAGCAGGGAGGCGACAGTATCTCCAGCGCAAGCTTGGCACTCGCTTCGGCTGAGTGCCAGTGCGGCACATTCCTTAATTTTTCCAAGCACAGTTCGCGGAGCAAAATCCATGAAATTCAAACCCTTGCACGATCGCGTGGTCGTGCGCCGGCTCGAGGAGGATCAAAAGACCAAAGGCGGGATCATCATCCCCGACACCGCGGCGGAGAAGCCGCAGACCGGCGAGGTGGTCGCGGCCGGGCCCGGCGCCCGCGGCGAAGACGGCAAGCTTCAGCCCATGGGCGTCAAGGAAGGCGACAAGGTGCTGTTCGGCAAATGGTCGGGCACCGAAGTCAAAATCGACGGCAACGAACTCCTCATCATGAAGGAGTCAGACATCATGGGCATTCTCGGCTAACCCCCACCCCTGCAAAATCCCAAGTCAAATCGGAGCGAAGTGAAATGGCAGCGAAAGATGTGAAATTTTCGGCCGAGGCCCGCGAGCGCATGATGCGCGGCGTCGACGTCCTCGCCAATGCGGTGAAGATCACGCTCGGGCCCAAGGGCCGCAACGTGATCCTCGAAAAATCGTTCGGCGCGCCGCGCTCGACCAAGGACGGCGTGACCGTGGCCAAGGAGATCGAGCTCGAGGACAAGTTCGAGAATATGGGCGCGCAGATGCTGCGCGAGGTCGCCTCCAAGACCAACGACACCGCCGGCGACGGCACCACGACGGCGACCGTGCTGGCGCAAGCGATCGTGCGCGAAGGCCTGAAGGCCGTAGCCGCCGGCATGAACCCGATGGACCTCAAGCGCGGCATCGACAAGGCCGTGATCGACGTCGTCGACGAGATCAAGAAGCAGTCGAAGAAGGTGAAGGGCTCCGACGAGATCGCCCAGGTCGGCACCATCTCCGCCAACGGCGAGAAGGCGATCGGCGACATGATCGCCGAGGCCATGCAGAAGGTCGGCAATGAGGGCGTCATCACCGTCGAGGAAGCCAAGAGCCTCGACAGCGAGCTCGAAGTGGTCGAGGGCATGCAGTTCGACCGCGGCTACATCTCGCCCTACTTCATCACCAACGCCGAGAAGATGGTGGCCGACCTCGAGAGCCCGTACATTCTGATCTACGAGAAGAAGCTTTCGGGCCTGCAATCGCTCCTGCCCCTGCTCGAGGCGGTGGTGCAGTCGGGACGCCCGCTGCTCGTGATCGCCGAAGACGTCGAGGGCGAGGCGCTTGCTACGCTCGTGGTCAACAAGCTTCGCGGCGGCTTGAAGGTCGCGGCCGTCAAGGCCCCGGGCTTCGGCGACCGCCGCAAGGCCATGCTCCAGGACATCGCCGTGCTCACCGGCGGCGAGCTGATCTCCGAGGATCTCGGCATCAAGCTCGAGAACGTCACCGTCGATATGCTGGGCAAGGCGAAGAAGGTGTCGATCACCAAGGACGACACCACAATCGTCGATGGCTCGGGCAAGAAGCCCGACATCCAAGCGCGCATCGGCCAGATCAAGCAGCAGATCGAGGACACGACCTCCGACTACGATCGCGAGAAGCTGCAAGAGCGGCTGGCGAAGCTCGCCGGCGGCGTTGCCGTGATCAAGGTCGGCGGCGCCACCGAAGTCGAGGTGAAGGAGAAGAAGGATCGCGTCGACGACGCGCTCAACGCGACCCGCGCCGCGGTCGAGGAAGGCATCGTGCCGGGCGGGGGCGTGGCGCTGTTGTGGGCGGCGAAGGCGCTCAAGACCAAGGGCGACAACGACGACCAGGAGGCGGGCATCAATATCGTACGCCGCGCGCTCCAGGCTCCGATCCGCCAGATCGCCGAGAACGCCGGCGTCGAAGGCTCGATCGTGGTCGGCAAAGTGACCGATCAGAAATCGGCGTCCTACGGCTACGATGCCCAAAACAACGAGTATGGCGATCT
>DATEMT010000262.1:0-3159 GCA_035275445.1 Methyloceanibacter sp.
GGCGACCGGCGCCGCCACGCAGATCTTGTCGATGCTGACGCTGTCGAACTGGATCAGCGTGAACTCGATGGCGGCCTCGCCGTTTCCTTTCAGTCCGTCGAGATAGGCGTTGAAGCCGCCGATCGTGTCGTCGCGGATCGCCTCCATGGAGCCGGTGCGGTCGAGCAGGAAGGTAACAAGGGTGCGAGTGCTGGCTTGCGGCATACGGGTCCTCCAATGGGGAAAGCAGATTCAACCGAATAGGCATAAATATTATGCCAATCGATCGAGCCCGCCAAGCTTCGATTCACGCCCTCATATGCGCTCTGGCGCCAGCGTATCTGTGAGGGGCCTCACACTGGCTAATGGGGGCCGCAATGCTTGACACCCCTTCGCCCGAGCCTCTACCGAACGCCCATGACCATGACCGCCGCGGAAATCCCCGTCCTTGCGTCGATCAAGGAGCTCGGCGCGCGTTACCGCGCCTGGCTGGTCGACATCTGGGGCGTGATGCATAACGGCCATCGCGCCTTCCCGGGCGCGGTCGCCACGACGCGCGCCTTCCGCCACGAGGGCGGCATCGTGGTCCTGCTGTCGAACTCGCCGCGGCCGAGCCCTTCGGTCAAGGACCAGCTCCGCCGTCTCGGCGTGCCTGACGATGCCTATGACGCGACCGTCACCTCGGGCGACCTCACCCGCCACGAACTAAAGAAGCATAAGGGCGCAACCGTCTTTCATCTCGGGCCCGAGCGCGACCGGCCCATCTTCGCCGGGATCGACGTCACGCTCGGCAAACCGGAGCAGTCGGACCTTATCGTTTGCTCGGGCTTGTTCGACGACGAGACCGAGACGCCCGAGGACTACGCCGAACTGCTGGCCGCGCTTGCCGCGCGCAAGCTGCCGATGATCTGCGCCAATCCCGATCGTCTGGTCGAACGCGGCGACCGCCTGGTTTGGTGCGCGGGCGCGCTTGCGGCGGCCTATGAGAAGGCCGGCGGCGCGGTGGTCTATGCCGGCAAGCCTTACCCCCCGATCTATGCCCTTGCGTGCGAGACCATCGCCGCGCTCGCCGGGCGCCCGGTGCCGAAGAGTGACATCCTCGCCATCGGCGACGGCGTTCACACCGATATCGCCGGCGCGGCGGCGGCCGGCATCGCGTCGCTCTTCATCGCCAGCGGTTTGCACGTGCCGGCGAATAGCGGTGGCGAGGCGGGCGCCTCTGGCCTCGATGCTTCGCATCTCGATCGGCTGTTCGCGCAAGCGAACCCGCGCCCGATTGCCGCCATGCGCGCGCTGGCGTGGTAGGCGGTTCGTCGGTATTGCGGTGCAGCAGGGGCTTCGCTAGGTTCCCCTCGGACAATGACAGGGAAGCAGGAACACGCACGATGACGACGAATGGAAACGGCGCAGGCACCCTCGGCCACGGCTACTATCTCGAAGACCTCTCCGTAGGCATGGAGGCGAGCTACAGCAAGAAGATCACCGACCAGGACATTCTTGCCTTCGCCGAGCTCTCGGGCGACGTCAACCCGGTGCATCTCAGCGACGATTTCGCCTCGCGCACCATCTTCAAGAAGCGGATCGCGCACGGCTTTCTCACCGGGAGCCTGTTCTCGACCGTGCTCGGGACCAAGCTTCCGGGCCCGGGCTGCATCTATCTGTCCCAGAGCATGAAGTTCAAAGCGCCCGTCTATATCGGCGACGAAGTCGTGGCCACCCTTCGCGTCACCGGCCTCGATGCCGACAAGGGTCGCGCCACGCTCGCCTGCGACTGCGCGGTCAACGGCAAGACCGTGCTCGAAGGCGAGGCGGTGATGATGGTCGATCGCCGCACGCCGCGCCAATAGGCTTCGGATCGAAGGCCCGCGATGGAGATTGTCCGCTTCCATCGGGACGTGCCGGATAAGCTGAAGGGCGCCGCGCTTGCCATCGGCAATTTCGACGGCGTGCATCGCGGCCATCAGAAGGTCCTCGGCGAGGCCATCGCCATCGCCAAGCGCGAAGGACGCCGCTCGGGCGCGGTGGTGTTCGAGCCGCATCCGCGCGAATTCTTCGCACCGCAAACGCCGTTCTTCCGCCTCACGCCGCTGCCGGTGAAGCTCGAACTGCTCGAGGCGCTCGGCCTCGATCGGACTTTCGTCATCGCCTTCGACGCCGATCTCGCCGCCTTGAGCGCCGACGCCTTCGCCACCGAAATCGTGGCCAAAGCGCTTGGCGCGAGCCACGTCGTCGTCGGTCACGATTTCTCCTACGGCAAGGGCCGCACCGGCACGACGGAGGAGCTTACGATCCTCGGGCGCGACCTTGGCTTCGGCGTGGACGTCGTGGCGCCGGTGGGCGAGGACGGCGCGATCTTCTCGTCGAGCCGCATCCGCGAGCATCTCCGCCGCGGGGAGGTGAGCGATGCCGCCGAGCAGCTCGGCTATTGGTGGCGCGTGCGCGGCCAAGTCGGCGCGGGCGCGGGCCGCGGCAAGGGTCTCGGCTTCCCGACCTTGAACCTGCCGCTCGCCGAAGGCCAGGATGTGCGCCACGGCATCTATGCCATGCGCGTCGATTGCGGCGCCGGCCGCCATCACGCCGCGGGCTATGTCGGCATCCGTCCCACCTTCGGCGCGGGCGAACCCGTTCTCGAAGCGTATCTGCTCGACTTTGCCGGCGACCTCTACGGCAAGGAGGTCGATGTCGAGTTCATCGCCTTCTTGCGACCCGATGCCACCTTCGCCACGCCCGAGACGCTCGCCGCACAGATGCGCGAGGACACCGATCGTGTGCGCGCGGTGCTGGCAAAGATCGACGGAGCCGACCCGATTGCACGCTTCCCTCTCGCCCGCGCGCTCGCGAAGCCTGCACAAGCGCCTTGACCTCGCCCGCATTGGCATGACCGGCACGAAGGCGCTGGCCTGGGCGAAGGGCGGTTGCTAGAACGCCGCGGGAAGCAAGGCGACCCGAGTCGAAAAGCAGGGACCATGTCCAAGAACACAAAAAAGAAGCAAGCGGCTGCCAAGACCGCGGGCGCCAAGCCTAAGGCGAAGGCCAAGCGCACGGCCAAATCCCCAAAACCGGCCGCGCCCAAGCGCAAGCGAGCTTCATCCGCCAGGACAAAGCCTGCCAAACGCAAGCAAGCCTCGTCCGCCACAACCAAACCGGCCAAGCGCAAGACGCGCCCCAAGGCGCTTGCGA
>DATEMT010000263.1:0-10616 GCA_035275445.1 Methyloceanibacter sp.
CGATGATGGCGATCTCGACCGCTTCCTGATCGTTCAGTGTACGGACGATCACCGGCACGTCGTGGAGATTGGCGAGTTGCGCGGCGCGCCAGCGGCGCTCGCCGGCGACGATCTCGTAGCCCTCGCCCGACGGCCTGACGACGATCGGCTGCACCAATCCACGCTCGCGGATCGAGGCGGCAAGTTCTTCGAGCTGCGCCTCGGAGAAGCTCCGCCGCGGATTGAACGCCGAGGGTTTCAGCGCCGCGAGAGGCACCGT
Organism: Methyloceanibacter sp.; assembly: GCA_035275445.1. Taxonomy (GTDB): domain Bacteria; phylum Pseudomonadota; class Alphaproteobacteria; order Rhizobiales; family Methyloligellaceae; genus Methyloceanibacter. Next base: position 260 of record DATEMT010000263.1, read on the forward strand.
GCGCCGGTCTTCGTCGGCGCCGAGCGCCGCCTCATCGAAGCGGTCGCCGATGAGTGAGGCGAGGCCCCTCCCCAGTCTCGTTTTCTGCGCGCTTGCCGCCATGGCGAGCCTCCTCCCCTAATGCCGCGGATGCGTCACGCCGCACGCATGCGCCGCTCGCGCTCGATCACCTCCGAGGCGAGCTGAATGTAAGCCTGGCTGCCGGAGCAGCGATAATCGTAGAGCAGCACGGGCTTGCCGTGCGAGGGCGACTCGGCCACCCGCACATTGCGCGGGATGATGGTGGCATAGACCTTCTCGCCCAGCACCCGCCGGACGTCGTCCACCACCTGATCGGACAGGCTGGTGCGCTGGTCGTACATGGTGAGCACGATGCCGTGGATCTGGAGCTTGGGGTTGAGGCGGACCCTGATCTCCTCGACCGTGCTCAAGAGTTGCGCCAGGCCTTCGAGCGCGAAGAACTCGCATTGCAACGGCACGAGCACGGCGTCGGCGGCGGCAAGCGCGTTGACGGTCAGCAGGTTCAGCGACGGCGGACAGTCGATGAGGACGTAGCTCGTCGCCGTGTCCGGCGTCTCGCCGGCCGCGAGCGCGGCGAGACAATCGCGCAGCCGATAGTGCCGGGCGCCTCCGGTCGAATCGCGCTCGAACGACATCAGGTCGATCGTCGCCGGAACGATGGAAAGCCGCGGCACATGGGTCGCAACCTTCGCCGCTTCAATCGTCGCCCCGCCGTTCAACACATCGAAGGTCGAGAACGGGCGCTCGTCAACGCCGAGCCCCGTGCTCGCATTGCCTTGCGGATCGAGATCGATGATGAGCACGCGTTCGCCGACGGCGGCGAGCGCCGTTCCGAGATTGATCGCCGTCGTCGTCTTTCCGACGCCGCCCTTCTGATTGGCGAGAGCAAGGACGCGCACGCCGCGTGAGCCGAAGCTGTTCATGGCGCGCGTGCCGCCGCTTTAGGCCGGAGCGCCGTCACCTCGACGATGCAGGATTCGTTCGCGGTCAGGCTCGCGTGAATCCGGCAGCCGAAATCGAAGCGCGTCAGCGCCGCGGCGATCTCGGTCTCTGCGTCGCGCCCTTTCAAGAACAGCCCCCTGGTGTTGTCCCCGAAGAAGGGAGTTGCGAGTTCGAGCAGACGCGGCAGCGGCGCAAGCGCCCGCGCGCTCACCACGTCCGGTCTCAAGGTCTTCGCACTTTCGGCGAGGGCTTCAATGCGCATCGCGTGAATGTCCACAGGTGCTGCGGTCGCCCGCGCGACCTCGGCGAGGAAGGCGCATTTCTTGCGGTTGCTTTCGACGAGGTGCATGCGGAAATTCGGCTTGCCCGATTCGAGAATGGCGACGACGAGCCCGGGAAAACCTGCCCCTGAGCCCAGATCGAGCCAGAGTCGCGCGCTCGGCGCAAGGGCGCAGAGTTGGGCCGAGTCGGCGAAATGCCGCGACCACAGGACGGGCAGGGTGGAGGGTGCGACCAGGTTCTTCGATCTCTGCCACAGGGCGAGGAGATCGGCGTAACGGACGAGCCTGTGGATTGTTTCACGTGGAACTTTAAAGACTTCGGCGAAGTCCGCAGGACCTTCTAGGTCCGCTTGCCGCTTCCCCCCGGGCATGGCGCCCTTGCCTTTCCCGCTCAAGCCGTCCTCGCGCTCGCGCCTTTCTTGAGATGCGCAAGAAGCAGCATGAGGGCGGCGGGCGTCATGCCGTCGAGCCGCGCGGCTTGGCCCAGATTCTCGGGCCGGTGTCGGTCGAGCTTATGGCGAAGCTCGGCCGAGAGGCCGGGGAGGCCGGCGAAGGCGAAGTCGGAGGGAATGGCGATGCCCTCGTCCTTGCGGAAGGAGGCGATGTCGAGCTCCTGCCGCTTCACGTAGACGGCGTAGCGCGCATCGACGGCGAGCTGCTCGGCAATCGCGGCATCGAGACTGCCGATCTCGGGCCAGATCGCCGCGAGGCGGGCGACATCGACGCCGGGGTAGCTCAGAAGCTCGAACGCGCTTCGCTTGCGGCCATCGCGATTGACGGCGAGACCGAACTTCGCGGCCTCGTCCGGCGTGAGGGTGAGCGCGGCAAGGAGGGCGGCGCCATCCGCAAGCGTCTTCGACTTCGCGGCAAAGGCCTCCGCCCGCGCTGCTCCGACGCAGCCGATCGCAAGCCCCTGCGGGGTCAGGCGCTGATCGGCGTTGTCGGCGCGGAGCGTGAGCCGGTACTCGGCGCGGCTCGTGAACATACGGTAGGGCTCGGTGACGCCGCGGGTCACGAGATCGTCGATCATCACGCCAAGATAGCCGTCGGCGCGGCTGACGCTGAAGCGCGCCTCGCCGCCGCCGGCGACGAGCGCTGCGTTCACGCCGGCAACGAGCCCCTGCCCCGCCGCTTCCTCGTAGCCGGTCGTACCGTTGATCTGGCCCGCGAGGAAAAGTCCGGCGAGGGCCTTGGCTTCGAGCGCCCCGGTCAATTCGCGCGGATCGATGTAGTCGTATTCGATGGCGTAGCCCGGTCTGATAACCCGCGCCGTCTCGAGCCCGGGGATGGTGGCGAGGAAGGCATGCTGAACGTCTTCGGGCAGAGAGGTCGAGATGCCGTTCGGATAGACGGTGTCGTCGTCGAGGCCTTCGGGCTCGAGAAAGATCTGATGGCTGCCGCGCTCCTTGAAGCGCACGACCTTGTCCTCGATCGAGGGACAGTAGCGCGGGCCGACGCTCTCGATGGCGCCTGAGTACATCGGCGCGCGGGCGAGGTTACGCGCGATAATGGTGTGGGTCGCTTCATTGGTGTGGGTGATGTGGCAGGCGATCTGCGGCGTCGCGATCGCCGCGGTGAGGAACGAGAAGGGCCGGGGCGGGCGGTCGCCGTTCTGGACTTCGAGCCCGTCCCAGCGAATGGTGCGGCCGTCGAAGCGGGGCGGGGTGCCGGTCTTGAGCCGGCCCATGGCGAGGCCGAGAGCGTAGAGCCGGGTCGAAAGCCCAAGGGCAGGGGCCTCACCAATACGTCCCGCCGGAATCTTGCGCTCGCCGATATGGATGAGGCCGTTGAGGAAGGTGCCGGTGGTGAGGACCACGGCGCGGGCAGGGAAGCGGCGTCCATCGGCGGTGACGATGCCGGCGACTGCGCCATCCTCGACCATGAGGTCCTCGACCGCGGCCTCGATCACTTCGAGGCCCGAGGTCGCAGCGATCGCGGTCTGCATGGCCTTGCGGTAGAGCTTGCGGTCGGCTTGGGCGCGGGGGCCCTGGACCGCCGGGCCCTTGCTCCGGTTCAGCACCCGGAACTGGATGCCGGCTTGATCCGCTACCCGGCCCATCAGCCCGTCGAGGGCGTCGATCTCGCGCACGAGGTGGCCCTTGCCGAGGCCGCCGATGGCCGGATTGCAGGACATCTCGCCGATTGTGGAACGACGGTGCGTGACGAGCGCCGTCCGCGCGCCCATCCGCGAAGCGGCGGAGGCCGCTTCGCAGCCGGCATGGCCGCCGCCGATCACGATCACGTCGAAGCCCTTGTTCATGGCCCGTACCTAGTCGGTTCGCGCGCCTTCGTCAAAGCGGCGCCGATGTTTCACGTGAATCAGAACCGGGCAGGTCTACTTGCCGATGCAGAACTCGGCGAAGATCGCGCCGAGCACCTCCTCGACACCGATCCGGCCCGTGAGCCGGCCGAGATGATGCGCGCCGATCCGAAGTTCCTCGGCCTTGAGCTCGGGAGCAGACGCGCGATCGCCGTAACGCTCGAGCGCGGCGTGCGCGGCCTCCAACTCTACCCGATGGCGCGCCCGTGTCAGGACCGGAGCCCCCGCCCCCTGCCCGGTTTCGAGCGCCGCTTTGTCCGCCAGCATGTCGATGAGCTGCTCAATGCCCTCGCCCGTCTTGGCCGAGACGCGGATGGTGCCGCGGGCCGTGCCCGCGTCCGGCGCGAGGTCGATCTTGTTCAGGACGGTGACGGCGACCGTACCGCCCTCGCCCGGCTTCCGCGACGCGATCCCTTGCGGCGCGTCCCATTGCGGCGCCGTCCCATCGACGATCCAGAGCACGAGGTCGGCGTCCCCTGCCCGCGCCATTGCGCGCCTGATGCCTTCCGCCTCGACCTTGCCCTCGGCCTCGCGCAGGCCCGCGGTGTCGACCAGCATGACCGGCACGCCGCCGAGATCGAGATGAACCTCGATGACGTCGCGCGTGGTGCCCGCCTCCTCCGACACGATCGCGGCGTCGCGCTTGGCAAGCGCGTTGAGCAGGCTCGACTTGCCGGCATTGGGCGCGCCGGCGATGACGACCTTGAACCCGTCACGCAGACGCTCGCCGCATCTGTCCGCCAGGTGGCGCGCGATCGCGGCGCGAAGCCCGGCGACCACTGGATCGGCCTTCGCCGCGACATCGGCGATCACGTCGCCCTCGTCGGCGAAGTCGAGGCCGGCTTCGATCAGCGCTTGCGCGCGCACAAGCTCCGCGCGCCAAGCTTCGTAGAGCGCGCGCAGCGACCCTTCGGCTTGCGCCAGCGCCTGCCGGCGCTGCGCTTCCGTCTCCGCGTTGATGAGATCGGCAAGTCCTTCGACCTCGGTCAGATCGAGCTTACCGTTCTCGAAGGCGCGGCGCGCGAACTCGCCGGGCTCGGCGAGACGCGTGCCTGGCAGCGCGAGCACGGCGTCGATCACGGCACCGATCACCGCGCGGCCGCCATGCACGTGAAGCTCGGCCATGTCCTCGCCGGTGAAGCTCGAAGGCCCTTCGAACCAGAGCACGAGGCCGCGATCGATGGGCGGCGCGGCAGGCAGCCCGATCGCGCGCAAGCTCGCGTGGCGGGGAGGGGGCGCGCCGCCGCACAGCGTCTCGAGCACGGCGCGCGTCGTCGGCCCCGAGATGCGGATCACGGCGACAGCCGCGAGGCTCATGCCGCTCGCAGGCGCGACGATGGTGTCGGCGTCAGCGGCCATGGCCGCTCGCCGCGCAAGTCCCCCTCACCCGGCGCGCACGATTGCGCGCGCCACCCTCTCCCACGAGGGGAGAGGGGTTCGTCTCCGCTGATGCGCCCTTTCGTCCCTCGCCACCTGTGGGAGAGGGTTTTCGGCCGCGATCTTTCACGCGAAGCTGTGGAAGTCGCGTGGCCGAACGGGTGAGGCGTGAAGCCAATATCATCGAGGTCGTACCATCGGTCCTTGCGCTATCCTAGGCCGCGACGAAAGGAAGGACCATGCAGGAGCGCGCCGACACTAACCAGCTCTCGAAAGAGACGAGCCCCTACCTCCTCCAGCACAAGGACAATCCCGTCCATTGGCGCCCGTGGGGGGAGGCCGCGCTCGCCGAGGCGCGCGCGAGCGGCAAGCCGATCCTGCTCTCGGTCGGGTATGCCGCCTGCCATTGGTGCCACGTGATGGCGCATGAGAGCTTCGAGGACGAGGCGACGGCGAAGGTGATGAACGACCTCTTCGTCAACATCAAGGTCGATCGCGAGGAACGCCCCGACATCGACGCGATCTACATGGGCGCGCTGCACGCGCTCGGCGAGCAAGGCGGCTGGCCGCTCACCATGTTCCTCACCTCGAGCGCCGAGCCGTTCTGGGGCGGCACCTATTTTCCCAAGGAGGAGCGCTTCGGTCGCCCGTCATTCGTCCGTGTACTGAATGAAATCGCGCGGATCTATCGCGACGAGGCCAACAAGGTCCGGCAGAACGCCGAGGCGCTGAAAGAGCGGCTCGCGCCCCGCCGCGCCTCGAGCGCCGCGCCGCCGCCGGAACCGAGGCTCGCCGAACTCGCCCGCCGCTTCGTGGCCGCGGTCGATCCGGTCCATGGCGGAATCAGCGGCGCGCCGAAATTCCCGCAGCCGCAGTTCTTTTCCTTCCTGTGGCGCGCCGGGATTCGTTATGGGCTCGCCAGCCCCCGCGAGGCGGTCGAGCTGACGCTGACGCGGATCGCGCAAGGCGGCATCTACGACCATCTTGGCGGCGGCTTCGCCCGCTACAGCGTCGATCAGCGTTGGCTCGTGCCGCATTTCGAGAAGATGCTCTACGACAACGCCGAGCTCGTCGGCCTGATGACCGAGGCGTGGCGCGAGACCAAGTCGCCGCTCTACGCCGCGCGCATCGCCGAGACCGTCGGCTGGCTCTTGCGCGAAATGACCGTGGAGGGCGCCTTCGCCTCCTCGCTCGATGCCGACAGCGAAGGCGAGGAGGGGAAGTTCTACGTGTGGAGCCGGGCCGAGATCGAAGACGTGCTCGGGCCGGACGACGCCAAGCTCCTCGCCGCTATCTACGACGTGACGGCGCAAGGGAATTTCGAGGGCCACAACATCCTCAACCGAATCGAGGCGATCGAACTGCGCGATGCGGAGACGGAAGCGCGTCTTTCGGCGATGCGGCAAAAGCTCTTGGCGCGACGCGGCAGCCGCGTGCGCCCGGGTTTCGACGACAAGGTGCTCGCCGACTGGAACGGATTGATGATCGCCGCGCTCGCCAACGCCGCCGATGCGTTCGATCGCGCCGACTGGCGCGACGCCGCCGAGCGCGCCTTCCATTTCGTCTGTACACGGATGATGTCGGAGGGCCGGCTGTTCCATGCCTATCGCGCCGGCAAGGCCAAGGCGCCGGCAACGGCCAACGATTACGCCAACATGATCCGGGCGGCGCTCGCGCTCGCCAGCGTCACGGGCGAGCAGCGCTACATCTCCCAAGCGCGCGAATGGGCCGGCGTGCTCGACCGGCATTATTGGTCGGCCGAACTCGGCGGCTATTACTTTGCCGCCGACGATACCGCGGACCTCATCGTGCGTCCCTTCAGCGGGCAGGACGACGCGACACCGAACGCGAACGGCGTGATGGTCGCGAATCTCGTCGCACTCTCGCTGTGGACGGGCGATGAGCGCTATCGCGAGCGCGCCGAGTCAATCTTGCGCGGCTTCGCGCGCGCCGTGGACGAGAACCTGCTCGCCCATGCCGGGCTGCTCGCGGCGACACTCGACGCTTACGCGCCGGCGCTGATCGTTGTGATCGTGCCCAAGGGCGGCGACGCAGGCGTCCTACGCCGCGCGCTTGCCGAGGTGTCGTTGCCGAACGCGGTGGTGCAGGAGGTGCGCGAAGGCGAGGGCGGTCTCGTCTTGCCCGCATCCTCGCCGGCCCACGGCAAGACCGCGATCGACGGCAAGACGACGGCTTATGTCTGCATCGGCCCGCAATGCTCGCTGCCGGTGACCGATCCCGCGGCGCTGGTCGAAACGATCAAGACCGCGCGCCAAACGACAATCGCCTGAGCAGACCACCCTGTCGTCATGCCCGGACTTGATCCGGGCATCCATTCCGATCCGTTTCAACGAGATGAGGCGCCGATGGAATGGATTGCCGGGTCGAGCCCGGCAATGACGAGAAGCTCGAATTCTGACCTTCAGGATCGGGCGCGGCTTACGTGTTCATCGAGTCGAAGAAGCCGGCGTTGTCCTTGGTCTGCTTCAGCTTGTCGAGCAGGAACTCGATCGCGTCCTGGGTGCCCATCGGATTGAGGATACGGCGGAGCACGTACATCTTCTTGAGCTGATCTCCGGGCACCAGAAGCTCCTCTTTCCGCGTGCCGGAGCGGGCAATGTCGATCGCGGGGAAGATGCGCTTGTCGGCGACTTTGCGGTCGAGCACGATTTCCGAGTTGCCGGTGCCCTTGAACTCTTCGAAGATCACTTCGTCCATGCGGCTGCCGGTGTCGATCAGCGCGGTGGCGATGATGGTCAGCGAGCCGCCTTCCTCGATATTGCGCGCGGCGCCGAAGAAGCGCTTCGGCCGCTGTAGCGCGTTCGCGTCCACGCCGCCGGTCAGAACCTTGCCCGACGACGGCACGACGGTGTTGTAGGCGCGGCCCAATCGCGTGATCGAGTCGAGCAGGATCACGACGTCGCGCTTGTGCTCGACCAGGCGCTTGGCCTTCTCGATCACCATTTCGGCGACCTGCACGTGACGCGAGGCCGGCTCGTCGAAGGTCGAGGAGATCACTTCGCCCTTCACCGAGCGCTGCATGTCGGTCACCTCTTCCGGCCGCTCGTCGATGAGCAGCACGATGAGGTAGCACTCGGGATGATTGGCCGTGACCGAGTGAGCGATGTTCTGGAGAATAATCGTCTTGCCGGTGCGCGGTTGCGCCACGATCAGGCCGCGCTGGCCCTTGCCGAGCGGGGCGACGATGTCGATGACGCGCCCGGTCAAGTCTTTGGTCGTCGGCTTCTCGATCTCCATCTGGAGCCACTCGTCGGGGTAGAGCGGCGTCAGATTGTCGAAATGGATCTTGTGGCGCTGCTTCTCGGGGTCCTCGAAATTGATGGTGTTGACCTTGAGGAGGGCGAAATAGCGTTCGCCGTCCTTCGGGCTCCTGATCTGGCCTTCGACGGTATCGCCGGTGCGGAGACCGAAGCGCCGGATCTGCGACGGCGACACGTAGATGTCGTCGGGGCCGGCGAGGTAGTTCGAATCGGGCGAGCGGAGGAAGCCGAACCCGTCCTGGAGGACTTCGACGACGCCGGTGCCGGTGATCTCGACGTCGCGGGCCGCGAGCTGCTTCAAAATCGCGAACATGAGCTCCTGCTTGCGCATCGCGCTCGCGTTCTCGACTTGAACCTCCTCGGCGAAGCTCAAGAGCTCCGTCGGCGATTTCGTTTTCAAATCTTGCAGCTTCATTTCCTGCATGCGCTGCTACTCCAAAGGGGGAATGGTCTTAAGCGGTTCGAGTTCCGCGCGGGCGGTTAAGCGCGGCTCTCTCGGGAAGGGGATCGGAAAGCGCCCCGGCGGGCGGAGGTAGGCCTGCTCCAGTCCGGGTGACCCGATCTTTTGGGGAGAAGCGGGCCGCGACAGCGCCCCGAATTGGATGCGACTCGCCTTATAGCAGACAAGGACCGGGTGCGAAATAGCTTTGGCGGGGCGCTAGAAGGGACGCGCGACGACGAGAATCACGATGAAAATCATGAGGATGGTCGGAATCTCGTTGGCGATGCGATAGAACCGCGGCGAACGCGTGTTGCGGTCGAGCGCAAAGTCTCGGGTCCACACCGCGCACAATCCGTGAAAGGCCGAGAGCGCCAAGACGAGGATGAGCTTGGCGTGAAACCAGCCGTCGCGCGACCAATCGATCGCCCCGGACAAGGCGAGCCAAAGCCCGAGCACCCAGCTTGCAATCATGGCGGGCGTGGTGATGTAGCGTAAGAGGCGCCGCTCCATCACCTTGAAGGTCTCCGACTGCTCGGAACCGGCCTTGGAGGCCGCGTGATAGACGAAGAGCCGCGGCAGATAGAGCAGCCCCGCCATCCAGGCAATGATCGCAATGACGTGGAAGGCCTTGATGTAGGCGAGGAGCATCGACACCGCCAGGAGACGATCAGGCGGATCCCGCCTTCACCAGGTGAACGAGCCGCGCGACGTGATCGAGCGGCGTCTCGGGCAGAATGCCATGCCCGAGATTGAAGATGAAGGGGCCGGAAGCGAGCGCGGCGAGGATCGTTTTGACGCGGCGGTCGAGCGCGGCACCGCCGGCGACGAGAAGGACCGGATCGAGGTTGCCCTGCGCCGGGAGCTGAGTCTGCAGCCTGTCCTTGATGAAGCCGAGGGGCTGGCCGGTATCGCAGCCGATCGCGTCGACGCCGGTCTCTCTCGCGTAGCGCTCGGCAAGCGCTCCTGCGCCGCGGGGGAAGCCGATCACCGGCGTCCCCGGCGCCTCGCCCTTCACCCGTTCGACGATCCGCCTGGTCGGGGCGATGCACCAGCGCTCGAAACCGTCTTCGGGAAGGCTCCCGGCCCAACTGTCGAAGATCTGCAAGGCTCGCGCGCCGGCTCTCACCTGCTGCACGAGATAGCTGGCCGAGACATCGACCAGGAGGTCGATCAGGCGCTCGAAGCTTGCGGGATCGCTATAGGCGAGCAGCCGTGCCTTGGCTTGGTCCTTGCTGCCCCCGCCTTCGACCATGTAGGTCGCCACGGTCCACGGTGCGCCGCAGAACCCGATCAGCGGCACGGTTTCCGGCAAGCCTGAAACGACAAGTTCGATCGTCTCGTAGACCGGCGCCAGGGCCTTCTCCGCAGTCTCGCGGTTAAGGCTGGCGATGGCCTTGCCATCGCCGACCGGCTCGAGCCTCGGCCCTTCGCCTTCCACGAACGCGACCTTCTGGCCCAGGGCGTAAGGCACGATGAGGATGTCCGAGAACACGATCGCCGCATCGAACGGAAAGCGCCGCAGCGGTTGCAACGTCACTTCGGCCGCAAGCTCGGGGTTGAGGCAAAGATCGAGGAAACTTGCGACCTTCGCCCTCACCTCCCGATACTCCGGGAGATAGCGGCCCGCCTGCCGCATCAGCCACATCGGCGGCGGTGTCACGGTCGTCCCGGCAAGGGCCGAGAGGAGCGGGTT
>DATEMT010000264.1:0-2192 GCA_035275445.1 Methyloceanibacter sp.
CTCGCCTTCTCGAAACCGCGCCCCGCGTGCGAAGCCAAGCGGCGGAGCAGGGCGCGTAAATTCTCGCGCCCGCCTTCGCGGAAGAACTGGAGCAGCGCGGCAAGCTCGCCTTCAGGCAGCGTCGACGACGCGGCGAGGCGCTGATCGTCGCGGTCCTCTCCCGGGAGGAGGGCAAGCGCGATGTTGCGCTCGCGCGCCAAGGTCGAGAGGGCATCGGCGCCATAGCGCCACCAGTCGAGCCCGCCGAGCAGCCTCACCACAATGACCTTGGTGTGACGCGCGACCGTGTCGATCCAGAGGTCGATCGACATCGGATGGCGGAGGTCGCGGAGATGCGCGAGGCGCACGCTGGGCAGCGAGCCCTTCTCCGCGGCGTAGGCCGCCGCAAGCCCGGCGAGGTCGCTGTCGGCAAAAGACAGGACCGCGAGGTCGCCCGGGCTCTGACCGAGATCGCGCGGCTCGACAATGTCGTCGAGCGTGGCCGAACTGGTCTGGAGCAGATGCATGGCCTAGCCGAGCAGAGTCTTGGCGATGGCGTCGCGATCGAGGCCTTTCAGCCCGATGACGACGAGATTGCCTTGCCGCGCCGAGGCCGCGCCCCAGGGCCGATCGTAATAATGGCTGACGCGCGGGCCAACCGCCTGGATCAGGAGGCGCATCGTCTTGCCCTTCACCGAAGCGAAGCCCTTCACGCGCAGCACCTTGTGCGCCTCGGCGAGGCGGGCGATGCGCGCGATCAGGTCGGCGGGATCGGCAAGCTCGGGCAGCGCCACGACGAAGCTCTCGAAATCGTCGTGATCGTGATCGGCCTCCAGATCGTGGTTCGTTCTGCGGTTCTCGATATCGTCTTCGGTGCCGACGCCAAGCCCGAGCAGGGCGGCGGGATCAACCTTGCCGTCCGCCACGGTCACGATGCGGACCGCACGCGGCAGGGCGCCGGCAACGACGGCGACGGCTTTGTCGATGCCCTGCGCATCGAGCAGGTCGCGCTTGTTGAGCACGACGAGGTCGGCGCAAGCGATCTGGTCCTCGAACACCTCTTCGATGGGATTGTCATGGTCCAGCGCCGGATCGGCCCTGCGCTGCGCCGACAGCGAAGCGAGGTCGGCGGCGACCTGCCCCTCGGCGAGTGCCGCGCCATCGACCACGGCAACGACTCCGTCAACGGTTACCCGGCTCTTGATGGCGGGCCAATGGAACGCCTGGACCAGGGGCTTCGGCAGAGCGAGTCCCGACGTCTCGATGACGATGTGCTCGACTTGCGGTTCGCGTGCGAGGATCTGATCGAGCGCCGGCACGAACTCGTCGGCCACGGTGCAGCACAGGCAGCCATTGGCGAGCTCGACGATATTTTCTTCGGGGCAGGCGGCGTCGCCGCAGCCTTTCAGGATCTCGCCGTCGATCCCGACATCGCCGAACTCGTTGACGATCACCGCGAGCCTGCGCCCATTGGCGTTGGCGAGCACGTGGCGGATCAGCGTCGTCTTGCCCGAACCGAGGAAGCCGGTGACGATGGTGCAAGGGACGCGTTGAAGCGACACGGTCATTCGCTCTCCTCCTCGAAATCGATCGGCGGCACGCGGGCGATCAGCCCGCGTTTCAGCACCTCGGGGCGGCCGCGCCACGGCATGATCGGATCGCGCGTCCCGGCAAAGAGAAGCGCCCCTTCGACCAGGGCTGCGGCGTCACGATCGGGGTCGAGTGTGCCGAAGACGTAGGTCCAGGCGCCGTCGCGCCTGATGGCCGCGCTCAAGGCGCGATTACAGTTGGCAAGGCAGCGCACGCGCCGCACGGCGATGCCCGTGCCTTCGGCCGCGCGCGAAGTGGCCTCGGCCAGGCGAAGGCCGGGGGCGGAACAGGTCTCGGGATCGCCTTGGCGGCGGCAGGTGATGCAGACATAGATCGTGGTCGCAGGACGCGCCGCGATGTCCGGATCGTCGCTTTCGGCGATATCGCTGAGTGTCACCCGAAGCCGCTCCTCGAACTTGAACACGCTGCGACCAAGGGTGCTGGCGGCGGCCTCGCCTCGCTTCGGAAACGGCCGCCATCGCGCCAATTGCTCCGAGGCACCCCGCCCGGCGAGCGACTGGAACCAACGGTAGGTCTCCTGGCTCGCGGGTCACAGCCTCTGCCGCCTTCCCGGGTCCTTCCCAGTGGCTCTATGGCTTGAGGCTCGCCGCTTACAGTTGCGG
>DATEMT010000265.1:0-4382 GCA_035275445.1 Methyloceanibacter sp.
GACAGCGCCGGGCCCGGCGACTTGTCGTTTCTCGACAATCCCAAATACCTGCCGCTCTTCGCCAAGACGGCGGCCAGCGCCTGCCTGGTCGCGCCCAAATTCGCCGGCCACGTTCCTGCCGGCACCGCCGGCCTGATCACGCCCGAGCCCTATCGCGCCTTCGCGCGCGCGCTCCTCCTGTTCTACCCCGATGCCGGCAAGCCCAAGGCGGCGCCGGCCGGGCAGGGAGCACCGGCCGGGAGCGCCGAGCCCGCGCCGGCAATTCATCCGAGCGCCTCTATCGAGACGGGCGCGTCCATCGAGCCGGGCGCGGTGATCGGCCCGGAGGCGCGCATCGGGCGGGGAACCACCATCGCCGCCGGCAGCGTCATCGGCTTCCGTGTGCATGTCGGCCGCGACTGCTATATCGGCCCCAATGCCTCGGTCACCCATGCGCTCATCGGCAACCAGGTGACCCTTCACGCCGGGGTCGCCGTCGGCCAGGACGGATTCGGCTTCGCCATGGGCAAGACCGGGCACCTGAAAGTGCCGCAGATCGGCCGCGTCATAATCCAGGATGGGGTGGAGATCGGCGCCAATACCACCGTCGACCGGGGCGCCTTGCGCGATACCGTGATCGGGGAGGGCAGCAAAATTGATAATCTCGTGCAAATCGGGCACAACGTCGTGATCGGAAGGCATTGCGTTATCGTGGCCCAAACCGGTATTTCGGGGAGCGCCGAACTCGGCGACTTCGTGGTCCTCGGCGGTCAGGTCGGCGTTGTCGGCCACGTCAAGATTGGCGCTGGCGCGCAGATCGCCGCGAGCAGTAATGTGCGGGGCGACGTGCCGCCCGGGGTCAGGTGGGGAGGCACCCCGGCCAAGCCGGTGCGCCTCTGGTTCCGCGAGCTGACGCTGTTGCAGAAGCTTGCCGAACGGAAGGACGCGACGCTTGATCGGGGCGAGGACGGACGCGAGAGCGATTAGGCTCTCTGTCCCAAGGAGTTGGCGTTTATGAATGAAAGAGCAGCGAAGTCGAAGCTTGAGACGTTGGAAATAACCGACATCTTGAAGCTTCTGCCGCATCGCTATCCGTTCCTGCTTGTCGATCGGATCATCGACATGGACGGCGATCGCTCCGCCGTCGGCATCAAGAACGTGACCGCCAACGAACCGTATTTCCAGGGACACTTCCCCGGCAACCCGGTGATGCCGGGCGTCCTTCTCATCGAAGGCATGGCCCAGACGGCCGGGGCCTTGTGCATGCGCCATCTCGAGGAATTCAAGGAGCCGCCGCTCGTCTATTTCATGGCCATCGACAAGGCGCGGTTCCGCCGGCCGGTGGTCCCGGGCGACACCGTCTATTACCGCGTCGAGAAGATGCGCAACCGCGGCCGAGTCTGGCGCTTTCGGACGCAAGCGCATGTCGACGGCAACCTCGTCGCCGAGGCCGAGGTGAGCGCCGTGATCGTAGAGACTTGAAGCCGGCGAGCATGGCCAACATCCATGCGACCGCAGTGGTCGATCCAAGCGCAAAACTTGGGACGGGCGTCGAGATCGGCCCGTTTTGCGTGATCGGACCCGATGTCGAGCTCGGCGAAGGCACGAAAGTGCATTCGCACGTCGCCATCGGCGGCCGCACGACGCTCGGTGCGGGGTGCGAAGTGTTCCCCTTCGCCTCGGTCGGCCAGAAGCCGCAGGACGCGAAGTATCGCGACGAACCGAGCACGCTCACCATCGGCGCGAAGACCACCATCCGCGAATACGTCACCATCAACCCCGGCACCAAGGGCGGCCATATGGCGACGACCGTCGGCTCAAACTGCCTCTTGATGATCGGCGCCCATGTCGCCCATGACTGCGCGCTCGGCGACAATGTCACGCTCGTCAACGGCGCCACTCTCGGCGGGCACGTGTCGATCGGCGACGGTGCCATTATCGGCGGCCTGTCCGCCGTCCACCAATTCGTGCGCATCGGCGCTTACGCCTTCGTCGGCGGCATGACCGGCATCACCGCCGACGTCATCCCCTTCGGCATGGCCATCGGCAATCGCGCCAATCTCGTCGGGCTCAACGTTGTCGGGTTGAAGCGGAAGGGCTTCCCGCGCGAGCAGATTCACGAGCTCCGCCAAGCCTATCGCATGCTGTTTTCAAGCGAGGGAACGCTGAAGGAGCGGCTCGAGGACGTCGAAACCATGTTCGCGGCCAATCCCCTGGTGAAGCAGATCATCGACTTCATCAAGACCGAGTCCGATCGCTCGTTCTGCGTGCCCAACAGCGCCGCGCCGCCGGCGCGTTGACGGAGCCCGCCGCAATCGTGCCCGAGGACGTGAAGATAGAAGGCTCGCTCGGAATCATCGCCGGGCGGGGTCCGCTTCCGTGCGCCGTTGCCGCCGCGGCGTTGTCGCGGGGCGTGTCCCTGCATATCGTCGGCATCCGCGGCGAGGCCCGCGACGAGATCGAACGCTTCCCGCACACTTGGGTCAAATGGGGCGAAATCGGCAAGATGTTCCGCGCTCTCGACAGCCATGCATGCGGGGACATCGTCATCATCGGCGGGGTGAACCGTCCTGACTTTTCCAACGTCAGGCTCGATTTCGGCGCGATCAAGACCTTGCCCTTCATCCTGAGCCTCGGCAAAGGCGGCGACGATCACGTGCTGTCGCGGGTGGTGCGCTTCTTCGAGGAAAAGGGCTACCGTGTCCACGGCGCGGGCGACGTGGCGCCGGAGCTTCTGGCGGGCGAGGGCGTTATCGGCGCCAAGGCGCCGTCTGCCGAAGACGAGGCCGATGTCGCCTTGGCACTTCGCGTGGTCGGCGCGCTCGGGCGCCTCGATGTCGGGCAGGCGGCTGTCGTCGTCAAAGGCTACGTGCTGGCGGTGGAAGCCGCGGAAGGAACCGACGCGATGCTCGGCCGCTGCGCCGAATTGCGCGCCGCCGGGCGGGCCGGCAAACACGGCCGGGCCGGGGTTCTCGTCAAGGTGCCGAAGCCCGGTCAAGAAGAGCGGGTCGATCTTCCGACAATCGGCCCCGACACCGTCGCCAAGGCGGCGGAAGCGGGCCTCGCCGGCATCGCCGTCGCAACGGGGAGGGTGCTGATGGCCGAACGCGCCGCGACGATCGCGGCGGCCGACCGGCACGGACTGTTTCTGCTCGGCGTGACTTTGGTCGAACGCGACGGCGCTTAGCGCTGGTTCATCGGAACGTAAGCGCGCTCGGTCGCTCCCGTGTAGAGCTGACGCGGCCTGCCGATACGCTGACTGGGATCGGCGATCATCTCTTTCCACTGGGCGATCCAGCCCACGGTCCGTGCGATGGCAAACAGAACGGTGAACATGTCGGTCGGGAACCCGAGCGCCTTGAGCGTGATCCCCGAATAGAAATCGATATTGGGATAGAGCTTCTTCTGGACGAAGTAGTCGTCCGACAAGGCGATGCGCTCGAGCTCGAGCGCCACCTTCAGGATTGGATCGTTGCGGAGACCGACCGCCTCGAGCACCTCGTGGCAGGTCTTCTGCATGATCTTGGCCCTGGGGTCGTAGTTCTTGTAGACGCGATGGCCGAAGCCCATCAGCCGGAACGAATCGTCCTTGTCCTTGGCGCGCTTGATGAACTCAGGAATACGTTCGACCGTGCCGATCTCCTGAAGCATGGTCAGCGCGGCCTCGTTGGCGCCGCCATGGGCCGGCCCCCACAGACAGGCAATGCCCGCCGAAATGCAGGCGAAGGGATTGGCGCCCGACGAACCGGCAAGGCGCACCGTGGAGGTCGAGGCATTCTGCTCGTGATCGGCATGCAGGATGAAAATCCGCCGCATCGCCCGCGCGAGAATCGGGTTGACCTTGTATTCCTCGCTCGGCACCGCAAAGCACATGTGGAGAAAATTGGCGGAGTAATCGAGCTCGTTCTTCGGATAAACGAAGGGCTGGCCGATCGAATATTTGTAGGCCATGGCGGCGATCGTCGGCATCTTGGCGATCATGCGCACGCTCGCCATTTCGCGCTGCGACGGATCCTTGATGTCGATCGAGTCGTGATAGAAGGCCGAGAGCGCGCCGACCACGCCGACCATGACCGCCATCGGATGCGCGTCGCGGCGGAACCCGGTGTAGAACCGCGTCATCTGTTCGTGCACCATCGTGTGCCGGGTGATGCGGTCGGTGAAATCGGCAAGCTGCGCCGCGGTCGGCAACTCGCCATAGAGCAGAAGATACGCCGTCTCGAGGAAGCTGCCGTGCTCGGCAAGCTGGTCGATGGGATAGCCGCGATAGAGCAGGACGCCCTTGTCGCCGTCGATATAGGTGATGCGCGAAACGCAGTTCGCCGTCGACGTGAAGCCGGGGTCGTAGGTGAAGCAGCTGGTGTCGCGATAGAGCTTGCCGACGTCGATGACGTCGGGACCCA
>DATEMT010000266.1:0-2983 GCA_035275445.1 Methyloceanibacter sp.
TCCTTGAAGCGGCCGTCATAGGCCTTGAGGATCGTGTTCTTGGTCGAGAGATAGACCGGCATGTTGCGATGGAGCGCGTAGTTGAAGGTGGCGCGCGCGAAGTCGCGGATCGAATCGTCGAGATTGAACATGCCGAGCGCGACGCCCGGCCCCTCGAACTCGTGCACCACATGCTCGATGCGGCTTCCGTCCGCGCCCTCGAAGTTGATGGTGAGCGTGCCCTTGCCCGGCACAAGGAAATCGGTGGCGCGATAGACGTCGCCGAAGGCGTGACGGCCGATGACGATGGGCTTGGTCCAACCCGGCACCAGCCGCGGCACGTTCTTGCAGATGATCGGTTCGCGGAAGATGACCCCGCCGAGAATGTTGCGGATGGTCCCGTTCGGCGACTTCCACATTTTGGTGAGGCCGAATTCTTTGACTCGCGCTTCGTCCGGCGTGATCGTCGCGCATTTCACCCCGACGCCGCAGGCCTTGATCGCGCGCGCGGCCTCGATGGTGACCTGGTCGAGAGTCAGGTCGCGATTGGCGATGCCGAGGTCGAAATGGAGGAGCGGCAGATCGAGATAGGGGAAGATCAGCTTTTCCTTGATGAGCTCCCAGATGACCCGCGTCATCTCGTCCCCGTCGAGATCCGCGACCGGATTCTTCACCTTGATCTTGTTCACGGGGGCAAATCTCCGGCTGGGAGGCACCGCGGGGCACGCGACGCGTGACGGCCCCATTGCGAGCCACCCGTCCTCTATAGCATCGTCCTTGGCGATGAAAGCAAGATCGGACAGGGCGAAGCGGCCGGCGAAGGCGGAGGCCGCCAAGGGGAGCGTCGCACAGCCTCGCGCCACGGCTCGCGCCAAGGCGGCGATGCCGGCCGTCATTCTCGTCAAGCCGCAGCTCGGCGAAAATATCGGTTTCGCCGCACGCGCCATGGCCAATTTCGGGCTGAGCGATCTGCGGCTGGTCGCGCCTCGCGACGGCTGGCCGAACGACAAGGCGCGTGCGGCAGCGGCGGGCGCTGCCGCGCTGGTCGACCGCGCGACGGTTTACGACAGCGTCGCCGACGCCATCGGCGAGCTCAATTTCGTTCTCGCCTCGACGGCGCGGCCGCGCGACATGGTAAAGCCCGTGCTCAGTCCGGCTGGCACGGCGGCGGAGCTTTGGCGGCGCGGCGCACGCGCCGAGCACACGGGGGTTCTGTTCGGGCCGGAGCGGAGCGGCCTCGACAACGACACGATCGCGCTCGCCGACGCGATCCTGACCGCGCCGGTCAACCCCGAATTTGCCTCGCTCAGCCTGCCGCAGGCCGTGCTCCTGTTCGGCTACGAGTGGTTCAAGACAAGCGAAGCCACGCCTTCGCTCGGACGTGTGGCGCCGTCGCACGGCCGCGCCGCCGAGAGCACATCGGACCCCGGCACGCAGCCCGCGCAGCGCGCCGAGCTCATCGCCTTGTTCGAGCATCTCGAGGCCGAGCTCGATCGCGCGGGCTTTCTCTATCCGGAAGAGAAACGCCCCTCGATGGTGCGGGCCATCCGCAACATGTTTCACCGCATGAGCGCGACCGATCAGGATGTGCGCACCTGGCGCGGGATCGTGGCCTCGCTCGCCCGCGGGACGCAGAGACGCGGCCGAAAATCGTCATAGTTCCGCCCCGTTTCTGCTATTGCGATTGCCTCAACCGATGCTTAGCTTCCGGCGGGGCAGGGAAGAGGGGCGATCATGCAAAGCTGCTGTTTTCATTGGGGCGCCGTCGCGGCCGCCGTGGTTCTGGTATTGAGCCCAGGGACGCCGCTCAAGGCCGCTGACGAGGCTGCCGTGCGGACCGCGGCCGAGGAACTTGGCCAGCGCGCCACGGTGCCTCAGGGACAGCAAAAGGGCGGTCTCAGCGACAGCGCCGTGCGCGTGCTGATGGGTTATGCCTTCTCGGTCATTCCCGAGCAGCAGCCTGGCCCTAACGGCAAGCAGGTCAAGCTCGACAAATCCGACCCGAAGAAGTTCCTGATCCCGGGCGAGGATGCGCGGCGCATCATCCGGGCGGCGACGCGCTCGGCCTATGCCGAGGCTTGCGAGCTTCCCGATCTGGCCCAGGCCAACTATCAAGCCTTGATGCGGAGCGAGGGCGCCAAGCAAATTTGGACCGAGCCGCAATTGCTGATGGTGAATGCGCTCTACCTGTTCTCGGCCTCCTATTTCGCCGGGAACGTGAAGATTACCGAGGATGGCCAGGCTCCCGGCGGCGCCGCGGGCGCGGCAAACCCGCCCAAGGAGGCGGCACCGGGCGCGGCGAACCCGCCCAAGGCAGCCGCGCCGGGCCAGGAAACGAGCCTCGCTACGCCAACGCGCCCGCAATGCCCGCCCGAGCAGAAGCAGAAGGTCGTGGCCGCCATCAACGCCTACGTGCAGTCCGTGCCCGCGGGACCGGCGCCAAAAGCCGCGGTACCGCCCCCGGTGCCTGCGCCGGCTCAACCGACGTCCTCCAGCGCCAATTGACACTTTCCGCCATTCGCGTGTAACAGAGCGCGGGCGGAGCCTTGGTTTCCTCGGCTCCGCGATGCCGGACGTGAGGTTCGGCCGCTAGGCTCTCATCAGCTCGGTGTTCTCACGGAAGCGGGGATCGGCCCCGCAAAAGCGCTTGATTTGACTTTGGAGTGTTGGACGCATGACGAAACGCATTCACGCCAAGCACAAGATCGACCGAAGGCTCGGCGAGAATATCTGGGGCCGCCCGAAGAGCCCCTATAACAAGCGCGAATACGGCCCCGGCGAGCACGGACAGCGCCGCCGCGGCAAGCTTTCCGATTACGGCCAGCAGCTCCGCGCCAAGCAGAAGCTCAAAGGCTATTACGGCAATATCACCGAGAAGCAGTTCAAGGCGATCTATCGCGAGGCGGCGCGGCTCCGCGGCGACACCTCCGAGAAGCTCATCGGGCTGCTCGAGCGCCGGCTCGACGCCATCGTCTATCGCGCCAAATTCGTGCCGACCGTGTTC
>DATEMT010000267.1:0-10489 GCA_035275445.1 Methyloceanibacter sp.
AAAAGCGAACATTGGTACTAGCCCCTCTTCAGGATCTGATCGAGGTCAAAGCGGCGAAGGGCGGAGATGACCAGCACGCCGACCAGCAGCATGAGAAGGACGGCAAGCGCCGCGCCGAGCGGCCAGTTCTGCGAATAGGTGAAAGCGATCTCGATGTCATGCGTGATCGGGATGATGCGCTGGCCGCCGAGAATTTTGGCTTCCGCGATGGCGCCGACCGCGAGCACGAATGTGAGCAGGCACCCGATCAGGATGCCGGGCATCGACAGCGGCAGCTCGACCTCACGAAACACCTGCCAGCGGCTTGCGCCGAGATCGCGTGCCGCCTCGCGCGTATCGTTCGGCACCATGGCGACGCTCAGCGTCATGGGAAACAGCATGAACGGCAGGTAGACATAGACCATGCCGAGAAGGATGGCGCCGAGCGTGAACAGAATGCTCTCCATCTCGATGCCGAACAGCGATTTCATCGTGCCGAGGAGTACGCCATTCTTAATGAAGAACAGCACCCAGCCATAGAGCCGGATGTTCTCCGAGACGAAGAGGGGAAGGGTGAAGAGCAGCGTGAGGAGGGTCGACCAGCGGCCGAATACGTGTACGAGACCGTAGGCGACGGGGTAACAGATGAGCGCAAGCAGGACGACGGTTGCGACCGCGAGCACCACCGACCAGAGGAACGAGATATAGGAGGTGCCGGAGAAGATCGTCTCATAATTCTCCAGGGTCGGCGCCTGGAGAAGGCTGAAGGTACGCGGCGGCATGAAACTGAAAACGGTGACCGCGATCAGCGGCACGGCAAAGCCGACGGCGAGCAACAGGAGCAAGGGGATGGCCGCGCGCCGCCCTTCCTTGTCGGCCATGGAGTTACCGAGAGACATCATTCCTCCCCAACCAGGATGGAGTGCTGGGAATCCCACCCGATGAGGACCTGATCGTCGAGCTTGCCGTGGTAAGCCTGCTGGCGGAGCTTCTCGATCACGAACACCTGGTCGCCGACGCGCACCTGGTACTGAATGCGCGAACCGAGCGCGTACTCGTTGTAGAGCCGTCCGCTCAGGCTGTTGGCGGCTTCGTCCGCCTTGCCGAGGAAGCGGACGTACTCCGGCCGGATAACGAGATGGCCCGACTCGATTTGTGGCGCGCCGGGGGGTGCGGTGAACTTCGCCTGGAGCGAAGGCGCGAGCAAGGAGCCATTGCCGGTGCTCCTCACCTCGATGACGTTGACGTCACCCATGAACTCGGAAACAAACTTGCTTCGCGGCGAGGAGTAGATTTCGTTCGGCGTGCCTACCTGCACGAGCTTGCCGGCGCGCATGACGCCAATGCGGTCGCTCATGACCATCGCCTCTTCGAGGCTGTGCGTGATGAAAACGAAGGTCTTGCGGGTCTCCCGGTGGATATCCTTGAGCTCCTTCTCGAGCGCCTTTCTCAGCTTGTAGTCGATTGCCGAAAGCGGCTCGTCGAAGAACAGGATCTCGGGATTGTAGGCGAGAGCGCGAGCGAGTGCGACGCGCTGGCGCTCGCCGCCCGAGCACTTCTGCACGCTCTTCGCGTAGTAGGATTCCGGAAGCCTGAGCTGGCGCAGGAGTTCTAGAGCGCGCGCCTTGCGCTTAGGGGGCTCGACACCGCGGATCTTCATGGCGAACTCGATGTTCTCGCCGACGCTGCGATGCGGGAACAGTGCGAGCGACTGGAATACCATACAGGTCGGCCGCTTGTTCGCCGGCACGTCGTTGATACGGGTCTGGCGCAAGAGGATGTCGCCTGAGGTCGGGGTCTCCATGCCGGCCATCATACGGATCAGCGTTGTCTTGCCACTGCCTGACGGCCCGACGATGGTGAAGAACTCGCCTTCGGCGATCGTGAGGTCAATGCCGTCGACCGCCGTGAAGGCTCCGAAGTCCTTGCGCAAAGCCTTGATCGTCAGAATGGCGGGGCGTTGGGGCGTCACGTGGCTCTTAACCTACGGGATGGTCCAAATCAGGCAGCCTCCCGCATGGATCCGGCCACGCGGAAGGCTGCTATTTAAATACAGTGAATGGGACAACGTCCATCAAGCCGCCGGTCAGCCCTTCTTCGCAGCGTTCCAGATGTCCAGCAGCTTGTCGTAGTCCGGAACGATGTCGTACTCGACCGATCCCGCCATCTCCTCCTCCAGACTGTCCCACTGAATGGCTTCGAGTTCCTCCTTTGTAAAGAGCTTGAAGCACTCCTGGTTGCCCATTTGAGTGACCGGGTTAAAAGTGCCTTCAGCGAAGGCGACGGTGTGCGCCATCTTCGGCTCCTGCACGTAGGCGAGGAAGTCCGTCGCGAGCGGGGACAGGTTCGGATTGTTGACCAGGGACGTGATCTCAATCCAGGCGATGCCGCCCTTGCCGCCGGCGAACGGGCCCTTCTTCGGCGTGATGCCTCGGAGGTTCATGTGGCCGTCGGCGCGCGCAGGCGAGACCGAGTAGACGCCACCGGTGAGATAGAAATCGATCTCACCCGACACGAGCGCCTGGTTGTTAGTGGCGATGTCGCCGACGAGCTTTTTGCCGTTGAAGACCCGCTTGGCAGTCTCGGTAAATTTCGCGACCTCGGCGTCGTTATGCGTCTTGAAAGGGTCGAATCCCGAGATGGCGCAGAGGCAGAACACGTTCCAATCGTCGGATTCGAGGATGCCGTACCTCCCGGCGAGCTTGGGGTCATTCCAGAGATCCCAGCCCTGGTCCTCGGCGGTGTCGCGGCTGATCTTGTCGGTATTGACGACGAAGGAATAGGGCCCGAAGCGCTGAGCCATGCCGATCAACTCCGTTCCTGAGTCGTCCATGGCCCACTTGTAGGGGGGCTTGAAGGCCGGCAGCATCTTCTCGAAGTAGGGCTCGAACCGGGCTCGGTCGAGCGGCTTGATCAGCTTCTCGGGCAGCATGATCTTGCGTGCCCAAGGATTGTTCACGTTGATCAGGTCCCAGACGTTGGTCTCGCCGGCCCTCAGGCGGTTGATCATCGTCGGATCGTTGGTCAGGCTCTCGGCCTTGACGGT
The DNA here is from genome assembly GCA_035275445.1 of Methyloceanibacter sp. GTDB lineage: Bacteria > Pseudomonadota > Alphaproteobacteria > Rhizobiales > Methyloligellaceae > Methyloceanibacter. The sequence continues at coordinate 3,026 of DATEMT010000267.1, forward strand.
CGCGCCTGTCGCGGACCTGAATGGGTCGAGGACCTGAGCCGAGTTGTAGCCCTCCCAGCACAGAATGTTCAGCTCCTTGTCGCGTGCGGCATTGGCCGGTTTCACGAAGGCGGAAGCTCCCCCAACCGCGAACGCGGCTGCGAAGGTGGCGGATTGCTGCATGAAGTTGCGGCGGTTTATCTGCCGTTGGCGCATTGTGTGTTCTCCATGTCCCGGGCTCCTTGGCACTAAGCTGTAAAGAAAGATGGTCGCGTGCGAGCGTTCCGCCGGTAGGGGTGTCTTCCGAGGAGGCCACGCAGGACCCGCCCCCGGCTTCGATCCGAACAAGCTCGCTCCGCCTCTATGATCTTACTCACTCCCGACATTATCTTACTCAATCTTACTCACTCCCGACGGCCGTGACACCCCTGCTTTTCGAACCGGCGATCCATCGCCGAACAGCGGCATTTGACCTGGAGAAGGACGAACTTGGTCCCTCTCCTTCACCTTAAGCCCATGATTGCCTTTAGCTCTCCGCTCGACATGACGTGGCAGTAAATCATGTTGATGATCTCGAGCTCCTTGCGGTGAAGCTCGTCCGACCCCGCAGCGCAGCAATCCTCGACCACGACGACGCCGAAGCTCTCGTCGGCGAGGCTTCGAACCGTCGAGGACACGCATTGGTCGGTGAAGATGCCGCAGCACACCACGGTCTTGATGCCGAGATTGGCGAGGATCAGCCGCAAATTGGTCCCGGTGAGCGCGCTGTCCGTCGTTTTCGTCACAACGATCTCATCGCCTCTCGGACCGAGGCCGTCGACGAGCTGCGACGGATGCTCGTCCTTGGGCAGGAGCAGGTTGTTCCAGCCCGGCATCTTCTGCGACAGCGACCGGTCGCGCCCGTCCTTGGTGTGGCAGGCGATGCGGGCGAACAGGCACTCGTAGCCGCCGGCGCGGAACAGGGCCAGGAGTTCCCGCGTGCGCGGGATGACGATGTCGCGCATCCGGTCGTGGAAAGGCGTCCAGGCGTGGTAACGGCGCACTTCTTCAGCGGAGAGCGAGGCCAGGTCGGGGCGCGCAAGATAGGTGTTCTGCACGTCGATGAGGAGGAGCGCCGTGCTTTCTCTGGCGAGGTCGGGATCCGCGGGCTCGGGCGCGCCGTCGTAGTAGATGGATCGGTAGTCCGTCTTCCAGCTCATCGCCGCGCTCAGAATCGCTTCTTGAACAGGCCGCGCCGCTCGTAAACGGCGGCCGCCTCTTCCACGAATGCGGCCATGATGCTCGCGCCGAACTGCTCGCGGAGTTCCGCCGCCGCGGCGAGGAGCACGCTTTTCGACTGCGCGCGTCCTGGACGCAAGAGCTCGTAGACGCGCATGATCGTGTCTTGCGGCACATCGACCAGCTCGGCGGCGCGCTCGAAGTTCTCGGCCAAGGTTTCGCGACCGGCGGCGCGGGCAATTTCCGCCTGCTGGCGCAAGGCCCGCGTCGTGATGCGCAAATCTTCGAGCGCGACGCGATCATCGCGAACGGCGTCGAGCGTGATCTCTTCGAGACCCTTGCCGCGCTTGCCGCGCACGATCTCCGGGCGTTTCTCCGCCAAGGGATAGTCGGCGATGGTGAGTCGATCCTCGTTCATGCGCCCTGCCCCAGAAAGGCGATATCGACGTCTTCGGGCACGGCGCCCTCGGCGGTCATGTCGGTCTCGATGGCATAGATCAGCGACACGCGCGCATGATAGCGCGAGCCCATGGCCTCGCCCCGCATCGGCACGACGACCGGCTCGGGCAACTCGCCCCTTGCGTAGAGGGCGGCGTTCGCTCCCATGCGGCGATAGTGCTCGAGCCGCGTGATCGGCGAATTGGAGAAGAGTTCGAGATTGTTGTGGGGCAGCCGGTCCTTGTGGTGAATGACCGCGGTGCCCTTGGCTTGGATGCCGATGCCGACGCCGCTGCCGGCGATGCGGGCGGCGCTGAGGCCGAGAAACGACGTGTCGGCGGTATGCTTCATCCGCACCACGCGCGCGCGTGCTCCTCCTTCGGTGACGCCGGCCATCAGCTCGCGCAGGATGGAAGACAGAGGATGCCCGGCGACGGTCTGGAACAGCTTCACGCCGAAGGCGGGGCTGATGCCGATCACGACTTCGCTTGGATCGTCGCCGCCGGCGGCGGGCCCCATGGTGCGGTAAGTTATGCGCCTGCCCTCCGCGGCCTTGTGCACCGACTCCGCTCTCAGCACTTCCTCGCGGGTGAGCACGTCTCGGATCGCCACGATCTCGTCGCGGCGCGCCTTGCTCACGCGGTATCCGGTGCCGGGCCCGAGATAATCGTTGGGATCATTGATCGCGCTCAGCACGCGGCCGTCGCGGACGACCGCCGAGGTCTGAAGATAGTCGCCCGAGACGCGCAAGCGCACGAGCTTCAGAAGATTTTCCGCCTCCTCTTCGAAGCCGCGCTTGGCCAGCGCCTTGATGACGTCGATGACCGTGATCGCGCGCTCCTTGATGCTCTCGCTGATGAGGGCGGCGTCGCGGGGAAGATAGCTTCGCGTCTCGTCGGAGCCCGATGCCGCAACGACGCTTGCCTTCATGTCCTCGGTCGGCTGCCCGAGGTCAAGCTCTTCGAGCACGGCGCTGATCGCCTCCACCGCGCGCGTCCTGAGCGCGAGAACCCGCGTCTCCTCGACCGGCGTGAGACCGCCATCCGCCTCGAAATCGCGCTGAAGCACGAGATAGTCCTCGAGCTCCTCGCCGTTCAGGAGCGAGGGGTTGAAGGAATTGTCGTATGCCAGGATCGAACCGAAGCCCGAGCAGATGAGGTCGGAACCGGCGATGAGGTACGGCATGATCTTGGCCCCGACGCGGATTTCCGACTCGGTCGGGCGGGCGTCGTTGCCCGAGGCGCATTCGAGATCGAGCCAGACGGCGATGAGATTCTCGGCCATCAGCTCGCGCATGCCGCCCGGGACGGTGCAGGTGATCGGCGCGCCGTCGATGCCGCCGTTCTGCGTGCCCTGCACCCCCATGGCGCGCTGGAGGCAGAGGCAGCGGGCTTCGAGATAGAGCAGCGATTTCTTCTCGTGGAAGCCCATCAGGAGCTCGGAGCCTGCGCCCGAAGTGCAGCGCATCTTGATGCCGCGCGAGGCGTAGGCCGCGGCGAGGAAGGCCTTCGACCACGGCGTGTCATCGCCGTCGATGAAGCTTTTCTCGGTGCCGTAGACCGAGACCGTCTCGGCATAGGAGGTGAAACCGGCCATGCCGATCCGGAGCTCCTCGGCCTCCTCGCTCGAGCATTGAAACAGCGTGCCCCAACGTCCGACCGAGGCGCCGACCGCACAGGCGACGGCGTTCGACCAGGCGTTGCGCGCGACCCGCATCGTGGTCTCGACCTCGTCGAAGCCGAACGCGACCGCGGTCGCGGCGTCCGCGGCCATCTGGAGCGGATCGTCCTTGGCGTTGGTCACGTGCGCTTGGTTGCCGGGGGTCTTGCGCGCGCGCATCTTGCTATAAGCAAAGGCGATCTCGAGCGTCGAGAGCTCCGCCACCACCTCGGCGAGCTTCGCCGGTGTCATGCCGTGGGCAAGCCGCACCAGCTCGCCTCGCGGCACGTTCATATCGACCAGCATGCGCGCGATCGCGTGCGAGGGCATGGCCATCGCTTCCGGCGCGACCTCGGGATCGATGTGGTAGCGGGCGATGAAGACGTCGATCATGTCGAAGTCGGCAGTGCCCGTGCCGTCCATGACCTCGACCCGTCCCGCCGTCAGGGTCAGTCCGGGCTTTGGATCGTGACGGCTGGTAAAGGACGCGAAGCCGTTCTCGGCGTCCTCGACGGCGAATTTGTCGAGCCTGAGCGGGCGCTCGTCCCAGTCGGCGAAGCGCTTCCAACGATTGGCGAAGTTGCCCGGCTCTCCGGCCATGCTGGCTCTCGTCGCGAACTCAGGGGGCCCGACTATAGAGGATACGGTGGAGACGCCGAAGGCCATTTGAGAAGGCGGGCGGCACAACTTGCCCGGGGGGCCCACAGTGGCACCGCGGCGGTCCGGAAAAATCGAACGGCCCCCGTCGGCGGTCAAGACGATGGCGGCGGACTGCTTTAGGTTAGGGTGGGCAGCCTAACGAAACCGCCCCGAAGACCATGACCGCAAAGCGCAAGATCCTCGAACTCAACGCCTTCGACATGGACGCCGCCGAAGACCTCGATCCCGGCGTCGCCGCGCTCGTCGCCCGCCGCAAGCGCGTTTTCGGCCCGACATCGATGCTGTTCTACGCCCGCCCGCTCAATCTCGTCCGCGGCGAAGACGTCTGGCTCATCGGCGCCGACGGCACGCGCTATCTCGATGCCTATAATAATGTCGCGTCGGTGGGTCACTGCCACCCCCGCGTCGTCGCCGCGGTGTCGCGGCAAATGGCGACGCTCACCACCCACACCCGCTATTTGAGCGAGATCGTCTACACCTACGCCGAACGGCTTCTCGCGACGTTCCCGCGCGGGGTGTCGAACATCGTGTTCACCTGCACGGGAAGCGAAAGCGTCGATCTCTCCCTTCGCATCGCGCGCGAGGTCACGGGCGGCACGGGTTTCATTGTGACCGCCAACGCCTATCACGGCAATACGCTCGCCGTGAACGACATCTCCCCCGCTTCGGCCAGCGCCGCGCCGCGCAGCCCCAACGTCTTCATCGTTCCCGCGCCCGACACGTACCGGACGACGTCCAAGGATGTCGGCGCGAATTTCGCCGCCCAGGTGAAAAAGGCCATCGCGGCGATGAAGCGAAAGAAAATCCGCCTTGCCGGGCTTGTCGCCGACAGCCTGTTCTCGAGCGACGGCATCTACCCGGGCGAGCCCGGGTTCATGGCCGAGGCGATCGCCCATGTTCGTAAGGCGGGCGGCGTGTTCATCGCCGACGAAGTGCAGCCGGGCTTCGGCCGTACCGGCGAGACGATGTGGGGATTTGCCCGTCACGGCCTCGATCCCGACATGGTCGCCATGGGGAAGCCCATGGGCAACGGCTATCCCATCGGCGGCGTCGCGGTGAAACCCGACCTGCTCGCGACCTTCGGCGCGACCACCGGCTACTTCAACACCTTCGGCGGAAATCCGGTCGCTGCCGCCGCCGGGCTCGCCGTTCTCGAGACGATCGAGGCCGAGACGCTGCAACAGAACGCGCGCGAGACCGGGGCCTATCTGCTTGCGGCGCTCGGCGGGGTCGCTCAGCGTTTCGCCTGTGTCGGCGACGTGCGGGGAGCCGGGCTTTATCTCGGCGTCGAACTTGTGCGCGATCGCAAGTCGAAGACGCCGGACCGGGAGGCCGCAACACGAATCGTGGACATGCTTCGCGACCGCAATGTCCTCGTCGGCATCGCCGGTCCCTACGGCAACGTCATCAAGATCCGTCCGCCGCTCACGTTCACGCGCGAGCACGCCGACGTTCTGGTGACGGCGTTGACGGACTCGCTCGCCAGCCTCGCTTGAGCCCGCTCTTCTGGTCTCGGCTCGGAAAGTCACGATATCGCCGTGGCGCCCCGGTGCGCGGCGAGCGCCGTGCCGATCTCGTCGAGAATGGCTGGATCGTCGATGGTGGCGGGCATGGCGAAGCTCGTGCCGTCAGCGACCTTCTTCATGGTGCCGCGCAGGATCTTGCCCGATCGGGTCTTGGGCAGGCGCGGCACGATCACCGCCGTCTTGAACGCAGCGACGGGACCGATCCGTTCGCGGACGAGGTCGACAACCTCCTGCTCGATCGCGGCGCCGTCACGGTCGACACCCGCTTTCAGCACAAGGAAGCCGACCGGCACTTCGCCCTTGAGCGCGTCGGCGGCGCCGATCACGGCGCACTCCGCCACATCCTGGTGGGAGGCCAGCACCTCTTCCATCGCGCCGGTCGAGAGGCGATGCCCGGCGACATTGATGATGTCGTCGGTGCGGCCCATGATGAAGAGATAGCCGTCGGCGTCGCGGTAGCCGGCATCCGCGGTCTTGTAGTAGCCGGGAAACGCGGCGAGATAGCTCGGACCGAAGCGGGCATCGGCATTCCACAGCGTCGGCAGGCAGCCCGGCGGCAGCGGCAGCTTGATGGCGATGTTGCCGAGCTTGCCGTCGGGCACGGGATCGCCGCTGTCGTCGAGCACGCGCACGTCGTAGCCCGGCATCGCCAGCGTCGGCGAACCGCGCTTGACCGGCAAAAGCTCGATGCCAAGCGGATTGCCGACGATGGCCCAGCCGGTCTCGGTCTGCCACCAATGGTCGATCACGGGGACTTTGAGGTGCTCCTCGGCCCACAGCACGGTGTCGGGATCGGCGCGCTCGCCGGCGAGGAAGAGCGCGCGGAAGCCGGAAAGATCGTATTTGGGGATCAGCGCACCGTGCGGGTCCTCCTTCTTGATCGCGCGGAGCGCGGTCGGCGCGGTGAAGAGGACGGCGACCTTGTGCTCGCTCGCGACGCGCCAAAACGCCCCGGCATCGGGCGTACCCACCGGCTTGCCCTCGTAGAGCAACGTGGCATTGCCGGCGAGAAGCGGCCCGTAGACAATATATGAGTGTCCGACCACCCAGCCGATATCCGAGGCGGACCAGAACACCTCGCCCGGCTTCACGCCGTAAAGGTTCCTCATCGTCCAGATCAGCGCCACCATGTGACCGCCATTGTCGCGCACGACGCCCTTCGGCGTGCCGGTGCTGCCGGAGGTGTAGAGAATGTAGAGCGGGTCGGTCGCCGCGACGGGCACGCAGTCCGCCGCAAGCCCGCGCGCCTTGGCGTCGGCCATGAGGCTTGCCCAATCGCGGTCGCGGCCGCCTTGCAGTTCGGCGGCCGCCATCGGGCGCTGGAGGATGATGCAGCTCTCGGGCTTATGCGCCGCGATCTCTATCGCCTTGTCGAGAAGCGGCTTGTAGGCGACGACGCGGGTCGGCTCCACGCCGCACGACGCCGACACCACCACCTTCGGCTTGGCATCGTCGAGGCGCTTGGCGAGCTCGTTGCTGGCGAAGCCGCCGAACACCACCGAATGGATGGCGCCAAGCCGCGCCGCTGCGAGCATGGCGATCACGGCCTCGGGCACCATCGGCATATAGATGACGACGCGATCGCCTTTGGCGACGCCGAGCCCGGCAAGAACCGCGGCAAACGAGGCGACCTCGTCGCGCAGCTCGGAAAAAGTGTATGTCCGCTTGGTGTTGGTGACGGGGCTGTCGTAGATGAGCGCGGGCGCGCTTCCCCGGCCCGCGGCGACGTGGCGGTCGAGGCAATTATAGGCGGTGTTGCACATTGCGCCGGGAAACCAGCGGCCATATTGGCCCGCGCCTTGGTCGAATACCTTCGCACAAGGCTCGAACCAATCGACCGCGGACGCGGCTTCGGCCCAGAAGCCTTCCGGGTCGGCCTGCCACTTTGCGTAGATCTCGCCGTACCGGCTCATCGGACCGTCCCGCGCTTCTGCACTCCACTTCCGGCACCAGCCGATAACGTTCTAGAATAGCAAGCGGTTTC
>DATEMT010000268.1:0-7748 GCA_035275445.1 Methyloceanibacter sp.
CCCGAGCTCAAAGCGGCGTGCGCCGTTCTCGGCGGTTGCGAGACGGGCGCGGCCAAGATCACGCCGGGCTTTCGCCTCGTAGCGCGCCATGTGATCCACACCGTCGGCCCGGTCTGGGGCGGCGGCGAGCGCGGCGAAGACCGGCTGCTCGCGAGTTGCTATCGCAACAGTCTCGCGCTTGCTTCGGAGCACGGCCTGGCCTCGATCGCCTATCCCGCCATCTCGACCGGCGCTTACGGCTTTCCGCCGGAGCGCGCAGCACTGATCGCCGTTCGCACCGTCGCCGACGCACTCTCCCAAGCTTCCTCGATCGAGCGCGTCGTCTTCTGCTGCTTCGGCGCGGCCTCGCGCCGGCATCACGAGACGGCGATCGCTGCTGCCCGCGGCGATTGAGAAAGAACGGTCGCGCGATTGGCCGATCGCCCCATCATCGTCTGGTTTCGGCTCGATCTCAGGCTCGCCGATCAGGCCGCGCTCCGCGAGGCGGCGAAAACCGGTGCGCCCTTGCTTCCGGTCTACATTCTCGACGACGAGACGCCGGCGAATTTGCGCATGGGCGGCGCTACGCGCTGGTGGCTGCATGGGAGCCTCGCCGCGCTCGACCGCGATCTTGCCGAGCGTGGCGGCAAGCTTCACTTGCGTCACGGCGCTGCGCCGGACGTGCTCGCGGCCCTGCTCGATGAAACCGGCGCGTCCGCCATTCATGCGACCAGAGGCTACGAGCCTTGGGAGGGAAAGCTCGAGGAAACTCTCGGCGCGATTTGCGCCGCGCGCGAAGCCGAGCTTCGGCTCTTTCCCGGCCGGCTCTTGTTCGAACCCGAGGCAATCGCAACCGGGAGCGGAGAGCCCTTTCGCGTATTCACGCCGTTCTGGAAGGCGTGCCTTGCCGCTCCACCGCCGCGCGCGCCTCTCCCCACCCCGAAGCTCGGCCGTTTCGCCGCCGCCAAGAGCGAAACTCTGGACGGTCTTGCGCTACGCCCGACCAAACCCGATTGGGCCGGCGGCTTGCGAAAGGCCTGGCAGCCTGGCGAAAGCGCGGCCGCGGCGCGGCTTCAGGACTTCATCGCCGAGCGCCTGCAACGTTACGCCGACGACCGCGGCAATCTAGACGGCGACACCTCGTCCCGGCTCTCGCCTTATCTCCATTTTGGCGAGATCGGCCCGAACCAGGTCTGGCACGCGGTGACCCATGCCGCCGCAGCCGCGCGCGGCAAGCTCGATCGCGGCGCCTTCTCATTCTTGCGCGAGCTCGGTTGGCGCGAGTTTTCCTATCACCTGCTCGACCGTTTCCCGGCGATGACGCATCGACCGCTCAAGCCCGAGTTTGACCGCTTCCCCTGGCGCGACGACGCCCCGGCATTACAGGCCTGGCAGCACGGCCGGACCGGCTATCCCATCGTCGATGCCGCCATGCGCCAGCTCTGGCAGACCGGCTGGATGCCGAACCGCGCGCGCATGATCGTCGCGTCATTTCTCGTGAAACATCTGCTGCTTCCCTGGCAGGCGGGCGCCGATTGGTTCCTCGACACGCTCGTCGATGCCGACCTCGCCAACAATTCGGCGAGCTGGCAGTGGGTGGCGGGCTCGGGCACCGACGCCGCGCCGTATTTCCGCATCTTCAACCCCGTGCTTCAGGGACAGAAATTCGACCCGAGCGGCGATTACGTGCGAACATGGGTGCCGGAATTGCAGAATCTGCCCGCGCCCGACATTCATGCGCCGTGGCAAGCCCCGCCTGGGATGCTCGCCGCGGCAAACGTCGCCTTGGGCCGTACCTATCCCGCGCCTATCGTCGAGCACAGCGTCGCTCGCATCCGCGCACTTGAAGCGTTCAAAACTGTCCGCGCCGACTGAAACGGCGCTTCGCCTCGCGCACGAACGGCGCTAAACTCAAGCGTCGAGTCGGTTGGGGTAGGCGCCGTCTCGCGTGGAGCCAAGCATGTCAGAGCTCGATCCGCTGCTTTTGTCGCGCATCCAGTTCGCCTTCACCATCTCGTTCCATATTCTTTTTCCGTCCTTCACCATCGGGCTTGCGGCGTGGCTCGTGGTGCTCGAGGCGCTGTGGCTCAAGACCGGGCAGGCGATCTACCGCGACATCGCGCTCCATTGGACCAAGATCTTCGCCGTCTCCTTCGGCATGGGCGTGGTCTCCGGCGTCGTCCTCTCCTACGAGTTCGGCACCAATTGGAGCGAGCTGTCGCGCCGCGGCGGCAACGTCATCGGCCCGTTGATGTCCTACGAAGTGCTGACCGCTTTCTTCCTCGAGGCGGGCTTTCTCGGCATCATGCTGTTCGGCTGGAATCGCGTGCCGAAATGGGTGCATTTCTTCGCGAGCTGCATGGTGGCGCTCGGCACCGTGATCTCGGCTTTCTGGATCCTCTCGGCCAATAGCTGGATGCAGACCCCGGCCGGGTTCCGCGTCGCCGAGGACGGCGTGCTTCACGTCACCGATTGGTGGCAGGTGATCTTCAATCCGTCCTTCCCCTATCGCTTCGCCCATATGGTCGTCGCCGCCTATCTCACCACCGCCTTCATCGTCGCCGGCATCGGCGCCTGGTACATTCTGCGCGAGCGCAGCGTTCCCCACGGCCGCATCATGCTCGGCATGGGCTTGAGTTTGCTCGTCTGGCTCGCGCCCCTGCAGCTCGTGATCGGCGATCTGCACGGATTGAATGCGCGCGAGCACCAGCCGGCCAAGATCGCGGCGGTCGAAGCCCATTGGGAAACGCAGCGCAACGCCCCGCTGATCTTGTTTGCCATTCCCGACACGGCCGCCGAGAAGAACCACTTCGAGATCGCCATTCCGAAGCTCGGCAGCCTTATCCTGACGCATCGATTTGACGGCGAGATCCGTGGCCTCAAATCCTTCCCACCCGAGGACCGTCCCAATCCGATCATCCCGTTCTTCGCCTTCCGCATCATGGTCGGCATTGGGCTTGTCATGATCGCGGTCGGGCTGATCGGCTCGTTCCTGTGGCTCAGGGGGCGGCTGTTCGACAGCAACTGGTTCTTGCGCGTGCTGGTGTGGGTCTCACCCCTCGGCTTCCTTGCCGTGTTGGCGGGATGGTTCGTAGCCGAAGTCGGACGCCAGCCTTGGACCGTCTACGGCGTGCTGCGCACCGCCGACGCCGTATCGCCGGTTCCCGGCGGCAGCGTGCTGTTCTCGCTCGTGCTTTTCGTCCTGGTCTACGGCATCATCTTCGGCGCCGGTCTCTATTACATCGCCAAGCTTGTGAAACGCGGCCCCGACCACACGCCGCCGGTGCCGCAAGCCGACGACGCCGACCTCTCACATCGGCCGATGGCCGCGGCAGGCAACCCATGACCGAAACGGCGAGCCAGATGACGGATTTCCTTCCCGTGATTCTGCCGCTCGTCTGGGCGGCGATCCTCGCCTTGGGCGTGTTTCTCTACGTGCTGCTCGGCGGCTACGATCTTGGTCTCGGCGTGCTGTTCCCGCTCGCGCCCTCGCACAAGGACCGCGACGCGATGATGGCGTCGGTGGCGCCGTTCTGGGACGGCAACGAGACCTGGCTCGTGCTCGGCGGCGGCGGACTGCTCGCGGCATTTCCACTCGCTTATTCGATCATACTACCCGCGCTCTACATCCCCATCATCCTCATGCTGATCGGACTGATCCTGCGCGGCGTCGCCTTCGAGTTCCGCTTCAAGTCGCAGCGCTCGCGCTTTCTCTGGGACTTCGCCTTCAGCTTCGGGTCGGTGCTCGCGGCACTGATGCAGGGGATCGTCATCGGCGCCTTCATCGAAGGCTTCGCCGTAACCGACAACAAATTCTCCGGCGGTTCTTTCGACTGGCTGACGCCGTTCTCGGCGGTGACGGCTTTGGCGCTTCTCGCGGGCTACGTGATGCTGTCCACCGGGTGGCTCATAATGAAGGCCGACGAGGCCTTGCGCGAATGGGCCTACCGCATCGCCTACCCCGCCCTGATCGCGGTTGCCGCATTCATCGTCATTTTTAGCCTGTGGACGCCGCTCGCGCATCCCGAGATCGCCGCGCGCTGGTTCACGCCGGGCAATATGGTAATGCTGAGCCCGGTGCCGCTCGCGACCGCTGCTGCCGTAGCTGCGCTGTGGCTCGCGCTCAATCGCCGCCAGCGCTTTACGCCCTTCCTTCTCGGCGCCGCAATCTTCATGCTGTGCTACACCGGCCTCGCCGTCAGCCTCTTCCCCTTTATCGTTCCGCCCGACATCACCATTTGGCAAGCGGCGGCCGCGCCGGACAGCCAGCTCTTTATGCTCTATGGCGCGATCCCGCTGCTGCCGATCATCCTCGGCTACACCGCCTATTCCTACTACGCGCTATGGCACGCGCCCGAGCACGACGCCTATCACTGAGGCGGAAGACCCGCGCTACCACTTCCCGGGCAGGTCGTGCTCGGCGATGCGGCGCTTCAACAGCATGATCTTGCCGTAGGCCTTCTCGATGCGCGACCGCGATATGCGCCCGTCGCGCACGGCATCGGCGATGATGGCGTGGAGTTTTGTCCCGAGCTCTGGATCGCGCAACGTGACGTTGGAGAAGACCAGGAGATCGGTGCCGGCGTTGACCGCCTTCACCACGCGTTCATCGAGCGAATAGTCGTCGCGGACCGCGCCCATCTCCATGTCGTCGCTGACGACAACGCCTTTGAAGCCGGTGTCGCGCAGCGCGGTGATGGCTCGGCCCGATAGCGAGGCCGGCAGCTTCGCCCCGTCGCTGAACCGGGGATGGTAGAGATGGCCGATCATCACCCCATCGAGCAGCCCCTCCTTGGCGAGTGTCCGGTAGGGCTCGATCTCGATCTCCTGCCAGGTAGCGGAGATGTCGGCGAGCATCTTGTGGCTGTCGGCGGCGCTCGATCCATGTCCGGGAAAATGCTTCGCCACCGTCGCGATGCCCGCGGCGCGATGGGCGCGGATGAAGGCGCCGGCGAGCGTGGCGACGGCGCCGGGATCGGCCCCGAAACTTCTGTCCCGCTGCACGATGACATAGTTGTGGGGATTGATGCTGAGATCGACGACCGGGCCGAAATTGAGGTTGAAGCCGGCCTTGTTGAGTTCCTCGGCCATGGTCTGGTAGAGGCGCTCGGCGGCCTCCGGCGTGGCGAAGCTCGGATTGGCGCCGACGCTCCGCGCCGAGGGAAAATAGCCGTGCCCGGTCAGGCGCTGCACCAGTCCCCCTTCCTGATCGACGGCGACGAACGGGATCGGCCACGACTTGGCGTCGCGCAGATAGGTCGTGAGCGTGCGGAGCTGCTCCGGCGGGCCGATATTGTCCGGGTAGAGCACGACGCCGCCGATCCTCCCTTGCGCCAATTGGTCGTGCGCGGCGACGACGCCCCGGTCGCGCTCGCTCCGTCCCTCGAAGCCGACCATGATCATCTGTCCGATCATGGCGTCGAGCCGGCTTACCTCCGCTTCGCTCGATTGCTGCGGCTCCGAATCGCAGGCGGCGCCAAAACCGGCGAGCGCCATGCCGAAGCAAGCAAATCCGGCGGCGAGCGACATCCTCATGATGCGTCCGATCATGCGTGCGGCGACACGCTAGCGCTCGCGCGGATCGCTTGCCGAGGGCGGCGCGGCGAGAACCGCTTCCGTGCCGTCTTCCGACAGCGCACCGGCGGCATCGACGATACCGGCGCCGAACGCTTCATCGGTGGCGGTGGGATCGGGCTTGCGCGCACTCCTCGACAGAATAGCGCGGGCGCCGCTGCCATCGAGCTTGCCGTCGCGCTCGAGCAAGAGCGCGACGACGCCCGAGACATGGGCCGCGGCCATCGACGTTCCCGAGGACAGGTCATAGCGTCCCTTGAGCGCCGGCGCGACGATATCGACGCCGGGCGCGGCGATGAAGACGTAGTCGCCGCGATTGGCCTTGCCATAGAGTCTGTCCTTTTCGTCGGTTGCGGTCACGGCGATGACTTCGGGGTAGGCGGCGGGATAGACCGGCGCGCCCTCGGGCCCGTTATTGCCCGCGGCGGCGACGAAGATCGCGCCCTTGGCGGTCGCGTTTTTGATGATGCGCTCGAGCAGCGGGTCCATCGGCCCGGCGAAGCTCATATTCATGATCTTCGCGCCCGAGGCAAAGGCCCAACTGATCCCCTTGAGCAGCCGGAACGAGGTCGAAAGCGCAGGCTCGGCGCCACCGCCGCGAAAGGCGCGGACGCTCAAGAGCTTTGCGCCGGGCGCCACGCCCTTGAGGGTGGCGTGCGCCACGAGTATGCCGGCGATGCCGGTGCCGTGTCCCTCGGGCGGCGCCGGACCTTCGCCGACGGCGTCGAACATGCCGGCGACCGCGCCGGCGAGTTCGGGGTGAGCGCCGTCGATCGCGGTGTCGATGACGGCAATCATGACGCCGTTGCCCCGCGCCTGAAGATGCGCTTCGTCGAGGCGAAGCTTCTCGCCGGCATATTGGGGCGCGGTCTGCGCGCGCGTCGCTTCCTTGCTTGCCCGATAGTCGTAGTTGGGCTGGACGAGTTGCACGTCGGGGTCGGCGCTGACGGCCTGAAGCACCGATTCCACCGAACGATTACCGGTGAATCTGAGGCGCACGATGGCGCCGTCGATCAGCGGGACGAGCAGACGCGGATCGGCGCTGAGATCGTATTGGCGGGCGATACGGCCTGCGATCTCGCTGGCGCGGTCGGCGGCGACAAGAACGAGAATTTCCTTCGGGCGATGCGGGCGGCCTGCGTTCAAGGCGGAGATCGCCGGCGAAATGTCTTGCGGCGGCGTGGTGCCCGCGGCGCGGGGCGGCGGCGTCCCCGCCGACCCGCCCGTTGTCACGGCAGCGCAACGCTTGCCCTTGCGGACTTGACCCGACGGACACTGGGTGGTGCCGGCGCCACCGGCAGGGCTGTCCTCGACGACCGCGCTGCAATTCGGCCAAGTGCCGCCGGTGTTTGTGGGACAGCGCTGACGCTCTGGCTCGCGGCAGTTGGGCCAAACTCCGATCAATCCTTTCAGGGCGCAGCTCGCCACAGGCTTGTCGCGGCAATTGGGCCATTTCCCTACCGTGCCCGGAGGACAGAGCCGCACGATGGTCTTGCAATCGGGCCATTTGCCGGTCGTGCCCTTGGGACATTTGCGCGATCCGGTGCGCGTGCAGTTGGGCCAAACCCCCTTCATGCCCTTGGGGCAGGCCCGCGGGCTGACGTTTGGGGTCAATTGCGGCTTGATCGTGTTGCGGCCGGATTGGCCCTGCGGCAGCTTGAGCTTCTGCTCGGCGGGCTCGCGCTGTGCGGCATCGGCGGCGGACACCGCGAGCAGGCCTGCGAGCAGGAGCGGGAGGAAGCGCATCGCCTGGCCCTAGTTTTACGGGAGCACCGTCACGACGATCCCCGACTGCTTCAGCGCCTCGATCGCCGTCTTGCCATCCTCATCGATCTCCTTCGCACGGAGGAAGCGCAAGCGATAGAGACCGGCCTTCGGTCCATCGGTCACGACCGCATCGAGCCGCTTGAGCAGATCGGTGATCTCTTGCGCCGTCGCCGTCGGCGAGAACCCGACGAGAAGCTCCAAACCCTCGCCCGCTTTCTCCTCGCCGCCGCCGGCAGTCTGATAGGACGGCGCGGCGGCGCGCTCCATGATCAAGCCGCCGATGATCCCCGCTTGCAAAGCAAGGACGAGCGCTGCCGCCGCGCCGGCCCAGGCGAGCTGCGGCGGCGCAAAGCCGGTAAGCCAATCGCCGAAGCGACCGGAAATTTCGCCGAGCAACCCCGTCACCGGTTTTCGCTGCGGCGGCGCTG
>DATEMT010000269.1:0-4035 GCA_035275445.1 Methyloceanibacter sp.
ATATCGACGGCGCCGTTCTTGCCGAAATCCGCACACGGCGTTCCGGTGCGCGCATCGACGGCAATCAGCCGCGCGTCAAGCGTGCCCGCAATGATGCGCGTCGCGCACGCGCTGGCAGGATCGGTGCTTGGCACCGCGTAATATGCGACGCCGCGGCACGCAGCCGTATAGGGAATGCTTGCATCAGAAACCTTCGGATCATGGCGCCAACGTGCCGCGCCAGTGGCGGCGTCGATGGCGATAAGCCTGCTGCGCCCCGTGCACAGGTAGAGCGTATCGCCGATCTTGAGCGGCGTCGTTTCCGCACCCCAGCGCTCCTTCGGCATGTCGCCGGTGCGGAAGGTCCACACCCGTTCGAGCCGGCGCACGTTCTCGCGATTGATCTGATCGAGCGGCGAGTAACGCTGCGCGTTATAAGTCCCGCCGTAGGCCGGCCAATCGGCGCCGACTTGCATGAGCGAGGCGTCCGCCACGGCTTGCGCGAATGGTTCGGGCATAGAGCCGGGACTGTTTGGTCGGTTGGACTGCGCTACCGCGACTCCCAACACAATTGCCATGAGGGCAAAGCCGCCGAGTCCCAACAGCCTTCGCCAGCGTCCGTGGTTCGGGTCCAGTACAGGCAAGCACAAAATGACGAGCAGCAAGAGAACGACAGGCCCGACGAGACGCGGAACCAGCGCCCAGTCGTTAAGGCCGACTTCCCGAAAGGCCCAGAGCGCGGTCACCACGAAAGCACCGGCATAGATCCAGGCGCCGAGCAGCTTGCGTTGTGCGACAGCTAGGCCGGCGACGATCAGCGCAAGTCCCGCGAAGAGATAAAACCACGAGCCGCCAACGAGGGTCAGCTGGGCTCCGCCCACGGCAAGAACAATACCGATCAAAGCGACGAAGCCGCCAAGGACAGCGACAAACCATTCGGCCATGCCGGTTGGTTTTCGCCAATCGCGAAGGAGAATGGCGTTCCGCAGCTCCCGGAGCATCCAAATTCCTCTGATTGAGCCCGCTTAAGACCGGCGCTTTAAAGCATGGTGCGACGGTTGGACGTTAGCCCAATGCATGCAAGCAAAAAAGCTGTCGCGGGAAGATTCAAATGTCCGTTGTTGACACTTAGCGGACGTTTCGGAAGCGATGGCGGATGTCGGCTAATGACCCAAGGCGGACATCGCCTAAAATTCGGTTTGGGTGATTGGCGGAAAGCGGGTGAGAATGGTGCCGCCAGACTGGATTGAACAGTCGACCCCGTCATTACCAATGACGTGCTCTACCACTGAGCTATGGCGGCTTTGACACCCGGGCTCCAAACGCCTCACGAGGATCGCGGCCGGCTCCGGGCAAGATCTCGCGCCCCCGGCCTTTCGCGCGCGAACCTGCCATAGCGGCAACGCCCGTGCAAGGCGAGGCGCGAGCCCGAACCGCACCTCCAGGACCGCCCCGAATGTAAGGACGCCGCTAAGATTGATGCCGTAGGATTGCCGCAAGATGAGCCAACCGAAGACGCCCAAACCCCCAAGCAAGGCGAAGGCGGAGGCGCGAAAAGCCCGGCTTGCCGCCGCGCTCAGGTCAAATTTGTTGAAACGCAAGGAGAAAGCGCGGCCCAAGGAGGCCGCCAGGGATCGGAATGAGGGGAGACAGCGTTAGGGGCGAAGGAGTAGATTGTCGTGTTGGCCGAGGCCTTGGGGGGCCCGGCTCTCGAAGACGGGGGTCTTCGCACAATCAAAGCAGAAACAGGGGCAGGGGCGCGAGGGAGTAACGTCATGGACCGCATCCGCATTGTCGGCGGCAGGCGCTTGACCGGGACCATACCCATCAGCGGCGCCAAGAATGCCGCGCTGCCATTAATGATCGCGAGCCTGCTCACGCGCGAGACGCTCACCTTGCACAACGTGCCGCGTCTTGCCGACGTGAACCTGCTTGCGCGCATTCTCGGCAATCACGGCGTCGATGTCACCATTGCCGGCAAGCGGCCGAACCAGCGCTCGAGCGACGGCCAGACATTCCGTCTCACCGCGGCGGAGATCGTCGATACCAACGCGCCCTACGAGATGGTGGCGCGCATGCGAGCGAGCTTCTGGGTGCTCGCGCCGCTGGTCGCACGCTGCGGCAGGGCGCGCGTGTCGCTGCCCGGCGGCTGCGCGATCGGAACACGCCCGGTCGATCTCCACCTCACCACGCTGAAAGCTCTCGGCGCCGAGATCGATCTCGACGGCGGCTACGTCAATGCGCGCGCTCCGCGCGGGTTGACCGGCGGCCGCGTCGAACTGTCGAAGGTCTCGGTCGGCGCCACCCACAACGCGCTCATGGCCGCGGTGCTTGCCCGCGGCGAGAGCCTGATCGAGAACGCGGCGCGCGAGCCGGAAGTCGCCGATCTCGCCCACTGCCTGGTGCGGATGGGCGCGCGGATCGAGGGCATCGGCACCTCGACGCTTTGGGTGCAAGGACGCGAGGCCATGCACAGCGCCGAGCATTCCGTTCTGCCCGACCGCATCGAGACCGGAACCTACGCCATGGCGGCCGCGATCACGGGCGGCGACGTGCTGCTCGACGGCGCGCGGCCCGATCTCTTGCGCGAGGCGCTCGATACGCTGCGCTCGACCGGCGTGGAGATCGAGGAGCGTCCGACCGGCATCAGGGTCGCGCGGAACGGCGGCGGCCTCGCGGCGGTCAAGGTCGAGACCCAGCCCTTCCCCGGCTTCCCCACCGATCTCCAGGCCCAGCTCATCGCTCTGATGTGCACGGCCACGGGTACGTCGGTGGTGCGCGAAACGATCTTCGAGAATCGCTTCATGCATGTGCAGGAATTGGCGCGGCTCGGCGCCAGCATCGAGCTCCAAGGCGACACCGCGCTCGTCACGGGGGTCAGCGGCCTCAAGGGCGCGCCGGTCATGGCGACGGATTTGCGGGCCTCGGTCTCGCTCATCATCGCCGGCCTCGCCGCCCAAGGGGAAACGACCATCGGCCGGGTTTACCACCTCGACCGGGGCTTCGAGCGGATCGAGGATAAACTCGGTCAATGCGGGGCCCAGATCGAGCGTCTCTCGAACTAGGCTGCCCAACTTGACGGTTTCCTGCCGCGCTCAAAGCGTGGTAGGTCGAGTGCCAACGAGCCCCCGATCTTGCCCATGGAACCGCTGAAACTCATCGCCCTTGACGAGGAAGACTTGGCTGTCCTGTCCTCGCTGCTCCAGGACGCGGTGCTGCGCGTGGCCGACATGGCCTATCTGCCGAAGCAGAGGCGGTTCGCCGCCGCGCTCAACCGCTTCGAGTGGGAGAAGTCGGGAAAGGACGCGGGCAAGAATTATCTGCGCCGGCGCACGGCGCTCCGGTTCGACCGGGTCTTCGGCGCCAAGCTCAAGAATGTGAAGCTCGGGGCGGGAGAGCGCGTGCTCTCCCTGCTCGCTGTCGGCTTCACGCCGAAGGCGCCGCCGTCGGGCACGCTCACGCTCACCTTCTCCGGCGACGCCTCGATCCAACTCGAAGTCGAATGCATCGAGGCCGAGCTCAAGGATCTCGGCCCCCAATGGCGCACGCGATCCAAGCCGCAGCATTCCGGCGATGAGCCCGGCGCGGGCAACGCGCCCGGCTCCGGCGGCTGATAGACCTCTCCATGGCTGTGTGGCTCAGAACCGCCGACCCCGATTTCGAGGACGGATTCAAGGCGCTGCTCGGGCAGAAGCGCGAGCAGGCCGAAGACGTCAACGACAAGGTCGCTTCGATCATCGCGCAAGTGCGTGAAGGCGGCGACCGCGCGCTCGCCGAACTCACCCTTGAGCTCGACGGCCTCGATCTCGGCAAAGCCGGCATGAAAGTAAGCGAGGCCGAGATCGCCGCTTCAGGGCGTCAGGTGAACACGACCACGCGCGAAGCGCTCCAGCTCGCGCATGACCGCATCCTCGACCATCACAAGCGGCAACTGCCGCAGGACGAGCGCTATCGCGATGCGCTCGGGGTGGAACTCGGCACGCGCTGGACGCCGGTACAATCCGCCGGCCTCTACGTGCCGGGAGGGACCGCGAGCTATCCGAGCTCGGTGCTGAT
>DATEMT010000270.1:0-3607 GCA_035275445.1 Methyloceanibacter sp.
CGATAGAGCTGCACGCCGACGAGCCATGATTGCGGCACGGCGGCGACCACTCTCTTCGCCGTTTCCGAGCGCCAGATCAGCAGCGCGCCGGCCAAGATCGGCAGCAAGATGCCGTACTGGATGGTGGGGATTTCATTCGAACTGACATGGTAGACGCCGAGCGCGCCGAGCACGATGGTCACGGCGAGCCAACCAAGGAGAAGGGCGGAAGAGGCGCGGAACGTCCGCGCGCGATCCGCTTCCGGCCAACCAGCCTCGACAAGGGATCGATGCAGACCATAGAGGATGGCAACGAGGGTGACCGCCGTGCCGGTGAATACGAAATAGGGGAGAAAGGCTGGGATGGTCATGACGCGCTCCTATCGAAGGACTATCGATGACCACTAACTATAAATGAGCAAGTCACTTGTCAATAGCTAGTGACTTGAATTCTTAAAGGGGCGATTCTATCTAGCGGCGATGGCAAACGGTTATGGACAGGATTGCCCGGTTGCGCGAACGCTCGACGTGATCGGCGAGAAATGGTCGCTGCTCGTCCTGCGCGATCTCTTTCGCAAGGGTCCGCTGCGCTTTCAGGCGCTGGAGAAGGGGCTCGGCGGCGTTGCGCCGAACACGTTGTCGGCGCGGCTCAAGAGCTTGGAGCGCGCCGGCGTGATCGGCACGAGGCTTTATGAAAGCCATCCGCCGCGCTACGAGTATTTCCTGACCGACAAGGGCAAGGCGCTCGGACCGGTCCTGAAGGCGCTCTACGCCTGGGGCGAGCGCTTCGGTTGAGCGCCGCCCGGGCCGGTTCGCAGTTCGATTCCCTTCGCGAGCGTAAGTCCTCGAAATTTGACTCGCATCGCTTCTCGTTCAAGGAGACCGGCATGACGATCACTGGAGGCTGTCATTGCGGCGCGATCCGCTATCAAGCCGAGGGCGAGCCGCTCACCCACGCACTCTGCCATTGCACGGACTGCCGACGGCACGCCGGGGCGCCCATGGTCAGTTGGACCATGTTCCCGGCCGACCGAGTTAGGGTGACCAAGGGCGAGCCGAAGGTTTACGAGTCCTCGCCGAACGGCCGCCGGCATTTCTGCGGCGCGTGCGGCACAGGTCTGTTTTACGTCAACGCCGTGGTCCTGCCCGGCATCATCGACATCCAAAGCGCGACCTACGACGACCCGGGCGCCGTGCCCGCTCGAGCCCATATCCAGGTCGCCGAGCGTATCCCTTGGATGGAACATGCGCACGACCTGCCGGCGTTCGAACGCTTTCCGCCGCTGGACAAGTAGCCGGTAGTGGAGTTTCTACGTCCCCCAGCATTCGATACCTTGAGGCTTGGACAGCGGTGTCAGGATCCTTCGATCGCCATGCGCGCATCGTCATTGTCGGCGGGGGCGCGATCGGCTGCGCGGTCGCCTATGCGCTGACGCGGCGCGGCGAACGCGACGTCCTCCTGCTCGAGAAATCGCAGATCACCAACGGATGCACCTGGCATGCGGCGGGTCTGGTCGGGCAGCTTCGCGGGCGCAAGAACCTGACCCGGCTGATGCAGAACTCGGTCGCCGTGTTCGACCGGCTCGAAGCCGAGGCAGGCCAGGCGATCGACTGGAGGAAGGTGGGGTCGTTGCGGCTGGCGTCTTCCACCGATCGGTGGAGCGAAATCCGCCGCTCGATGACCTTGGCCAAGAGCTTCGGCTTCGAGTGTCACTCCCTCTCGGCCGAGGAGGCCGTCGAGCGCTTCCCTTATATCGATCCGGAGGGCGTGGTTGGGGCCGCGTTCATTCCCTCCGACGGTTACGTCGATCCTTATGCGCTGACGCAGGCCTTCGCTTCCGCCGCGCGCAAGGGCGGGGCCAAGCTCCAGGAAGGAACGACCGTTACCGGCGTCCTCACAGACGGAAGCAGGGTCGTGGGCGTCACCACCGATCACGGCACGGTCGGTTGCGACACCCTCGTCAACTGCGCCGGGCTGTGGGCGAAACGCATCGCCGAGATGGCGGGCGTGGCGCTTGCCGCAGGCGTGGTCGAGCACCAATATTTCATCACCGAGAAGAAGCTCGATTTGCCGAAGATGCTGCCGACGCTCCGCGATCCCGACAAGAACTTTTATCTCAAGCCCGATGTCGGCGCGTTCGCGATCGGCGGATGGGAGAAGGGCACCAAGGGTTGCTGGCGGTCGCGCCCGCCTTTCGCCTTCGGCCGGGAACTGTTCCCCGAGAACATGGAGCGGCTCGAGCTGTTCGCGCTGCCCTGTGCAGAACGATTGCCGGTCCTCAACGAGATCGGCATCCAGACGATCATCAACGGGCCTATACCGGTCTCGGCCGACGGCGAACCGATCCTGGGGCTCGCGCCCGAGCTCGACAATTTCTTCGTGGCTTGCGGCTTCACCGCCGGCATCGCCGCTTCGGGCGGCGCCGGCGAAGCGATGGCGAATTGGATCCTCGACGGCGATCCCGGCATGGATCTGTGGGCCTTCGACGTGCGCCGCTTCGGCCGCCCGCACAGCACCGGGCGCTACCTGGAGGAGAGGGCGATCGAGGCCTATGGCGACTATTACAGCATCCATTGGCCGGGCGCGGAAAACGAAGCGGGCCGCGGCTTGCGGCGCTCGCCCGTGCATGAACAGCTCAAAGCGGCGGGCGCGGTGTTCGGCGCGCGTTTCGGCTGGGAGCGCCCGCTCTGCTTTGCCGATCCGGGCACGGACCGAAGCGAGATCTCGAGCTTCGAGGGCAAACCGAGCTGGTTCGATCAAGTCGCAAGGGAACATCGGCAAATCCGCGAGGGCGTCGCACTGATCGACCAGACGTCGTTTTCCAAATTCGCGATCGAAGGGAAGGGCGCCACGGCCTTCCTCGAGACGATTGCATCGAACCGCATCGCCGGCGAGCCCGGGCGCTGCATCTATACGACTATGCTCAACGCGCGCGGCGGGGTGGAGGCCGAGGTGACGCTGCTCCATCTCGCGCCGGAGAAATTCGTCATGATCAGCGGATCGGCGTTCGGCGTGCGCGATTCGAACTGGGTCCGCCGGCATCTGCCCGAGGACAGCGAAATCGCGCTGACGGACGTGACCTCGGGCTTTGCCGTGCTCAATCTGTGCGGTCCGAAATCGCGCGAGGTGCTGCAAGCGGTGTCGGACGACGATCTCGCCAATGCCGCTTTTCCCTATTTGGCGGTGCGCGACATCGAAGTGGGGCCTGTCCCGGTGCGCGCCGTGCGCGTCGGCTATGTGGGCGAGCTTGGCTACGAGCTGCATGTGCCGACCGAGTACGCCGCCATGCTCTACGAGACGCTGAAACGGGCGGGCGAGCCTTACGGAATCCGAGACGTCGGATACAGGGCGATCGAGACCTGCCGCCTGGAGAAGGGCTATGTCTATTGGTCGGCCGAGATCGGACCCGATTACGATCCGCTCTCGGCGGGGTTGGATTTTGCGGTCGATTTCGACAAGGACTTCATCGGCAGGAGCGCACTTCTCGACATGCGCAAGAACGGTCCGCAAAAGCTTCTCTGCCTGTTCACGATCGAGGGGTTTGCGCCGCTGCTCGGCGGCGAGACCATCGTAAAAGACGGCGAGGTCGTCGGTCAGACGGCGAGCTGCGGTTTCGGTCACACGCTC